>DASPSM010000490.1:0-18282 GCA_035623955.1 Planctomycetaceae bacterium | reverse complement strand
CGATGTCTTCGCCTACATGCGGGACATGATTCGCAACGGCCGGCAATACGACGTTGTCGTGCTCGACCCGCCCAAACTGATCCGTTCGCGCGACGAATTCGACGAAGGCCGCCGCAAGCATTTCGACCTCAACCGGCTGGCCATGCAGCTCGTGCGCCCCGGCGGCCTGTTGCTCAGCTGCACCTGCAGCGGCTTGTTGGAAGAGGCCGAATTCCTCAAGCTGCTCCGCGCCGCCGCCCGCCAGGCCGGCCCCGCGAATGAGTCGCCCGCGAGCGGACATCCGCCGCACGAAGCCCGCTCGCTGCAGATCCTGGAAAAAACGGGCGCCGCACCCGATCACCCGGTCGCGTCGAACTGCCCCGAAGGCGAGTATCTCCGCGCAATCTGGATGCGCGTGCTATGACCGGCGAGCGGCCGGTGTCAGCCGGCCGGTGCTTCTCCGCAATTTGACTGTCTGAACAAAGCGACGATCGCTTCAAAGTCCCGCGGCGGCCGCGACTCGAACTTCAGTTGTCGACCGTCCGACGGATGTTTGAAGCCCAGCGTCGTGGCATGGAGGGCCAGTCGTTTCGCCCGCGGCGTTTCGTTCGCACCGACCGACGGGCCGTATTTCGTGTCTCCGTACACCGGATGGCCGGCTTCGGATAGGTGGATCCGGATCTGATGCGTGCGGCCCGTTTCGAGGCGGCACTCCAAGAGCGTCCAACCGTTGAGCCGCTCGAGTGGACGGACGTGCGTCACTGCGCGTTTTCCCAATCCGGGCGAGGTCGTACTGCCGCGGCAGCCGTCACCGCGATCTTCGACCAGATAGGAGACGAAGGTTTGAGCCGCGACGTCGCCCTCCGCGACGGCCAGGTACGTCCGCTCGACCGAGTGAGTCTTGAACTGTTCGATCAGAGCCTGCTGCGCCGTCGGCGTGCGGGCAAAGACGAGCAGCCCACTCGTCTCGCGATCGATGCGATGCACCGAAAAGACGCGCTGCCCCCGTTTTCGATCGAGTCCCTCTTGCCGGGCGATGAGTTCGGGCAGCACGTCATCGAGCGCGGGCTGGCGGGCCTTTCGCTCGGCTGACCAGCCCCGTTCGGCCGCGTGCCGCAGGGTGATCATGCCGGCCGGCTTGTCGACGACGATGACATCGGCGTCGAGGTGAACGACCCGAACGTCCACGGCCGCCGGCGGAGCCTGTTGAACTCGCGACGCGATTTCGACGATTTCGCCCAGCTTCAGCCGGCGGGCCTCATCGAGGCACAGCACGCCGTTCACCAGGATGCGACGGGCTGCCATCAGCTTTCGCAGAGCCGACCACGACTCCCCCGGCAGCCATGTCCGCAGGGCCGCGAGAACCGTCCGACCGGCTTGCGGAGCTTCGGCCACGAAGCGGCGGCGTTCGGAATTCACGGCCTGCTCGTCCGCCTATCCGCCGCCAAACATCTCCATGGCGGCTTGTCCCAGGATCAATCCGATCACGATCACCGAGCCCGTGATGGCGACGAAGACCGCCGCCACGGCGATTCGCAGGGCCGCCCGGGCCGCGTCGTCGACCGGTCGGCCGAAGCCCAACAGCAGGGCCTTCAGCACCTGGTTGAACATCTCGGCCGAGAGGACCAGCGTCAAGGCCAGGATCACGATCGTCCATTGGATGAGTGAGATCCCCAGCACGACGCAGGCCGCGATCGTCGCGCTCGACAGGAAGAAATAGACGAAGAACGCGCTGTCGTTGCGAATGCCCTGCATCACGCCGCGCTCGGCATCCACCAGCCGCTGCCTCCAGGCGGGACGAGAGGAGCGCGGCAACCGGGGGGAATCGAAGGCCAAAGTCGAACGGTCGAGAGTCATAGTCCCACTCCTGGGATTAATGCGGGATCAATGCTGTCGGCCTGCGAGCAGATTGCTCAAGTTGGTCATGGAATTGCCGAGGTTGCCGATTCGCGGTTCGATCGCAACGGCAAAGCTGACGTTGCCCGTGCTGACGTCGTAACTGCCGGCGACGTGAATCAGGAAGTCGAGCCCCACGCGGGTAATCGTAAACGACTGCCCGACGTTGCGGTGCTCGGCCAGGTCGTAGGCCGTTCCGACCGTGGAGATCCACTTCTGGCTCATTTGATAGCTGTAGGTGGCGGTGACGATATCGCTGTCGAGCACGCCAAAGTCGCCTTTGACCTGCACCAGTCCCAGGTAGACGCTGCCGCGTTCGCTGCGCTGGCTCATGATGCCCGCGCTCCAGAGCTGCTCGGCTCCGGGAAATGTGTCGTACAAAGCGCTCGCCAGAAAAGTCGTTCGCTGGCTGATGTTCCAGGCGTAATTGGCCGTGAGCAATCCCCACGGAGCGCCGAAGTCGTCGCGATCGGGGTCGGGGAAGTAGGTCGCCGACAGATCGAGCGTCATCCAATCGCGGATCCGCTGCCGGTCCGGCGGACCGACCTTGGTCTGCAAGCGCTGGTGGATCCCCAGGGTCAGGAATTGCTGGTCGTCGATGATTTCGTTGTCGAGGGCGGTGACCGGCAGTCCGGCCCCGGTTCGCAGGGCATACAAGCGCGAGTCGAACCACGGCGGCAGCACGCCGTTGAACGTGTCTTGCACGAGCCGCTCGCGGAACCGCTCCTGCGCGTCGTCGTCGATTTCGTTCCACTGCGAAACCGTCGAGAGGCTGCGCGACACGCTGGTGTATTCGTAGTCGGCGTCGAAGACGATCTTGTGCGCGAGTCCGTTCAGGTTGAAGATGTCGCTTTGCACTTCGGGGAAGGCGCGCCACATCTCCATGCTCGCCTTCATCCCGCCGTTGAACGCCAATCGGCCGATGGGATCGCCGCTGAAACTGTCGCCCCAATAGGCGGCTTCGCCCATGATATGGGGGACGAAGTTGACCGGCCCCAGGCTGAACGGCGCGTCGAGCTGCTGCCTCGTCATCAAATCGGCCCCGTGCACGGGAGCGTAGTACGGGATCGGCGTGAAGACTTCCTGGGAACTGGGCGGGTTGGCGAGGTGCACCTCCGCGTAGGCGCCGGATGTGTGCGTGCTGTACGTCAGCAGGCCGTTGAACAGCGGCTCCGAAAGCACGTACAGATCGCCGCGCGGCAGCCACTGCGTTTCGTACTCGAAGGGCTCGTCGAGCGGGCGGATGAGCGCCGTCCAGGCCCAGTTGGACTGCTGCTGCTTGAGGTAGCCCAAAGTCTCGAGGTCCTTGCCGCGATCGAATTCCCACTGGAAATACTGCTCGCGGAAGTTGCGGTCCGAGGCCCAGCCCAGTTCGCCGATGAACGTGAAGCCGTCGGGCAGCTGCTGCTCGTGCCGCCACTCGAAGATTCCCCGCTCGTCGGTCGAGGGAATGAGGCTTTGGCGGTTGGCGCCCAGGTCGTCGGTCCCCTCGTCGTGGACGTAGAACGAGTTCATTTCGCCGAAATACTTTCCGGGGATTTCGCCGAACAGATTCTCGCCCTTGTACTTTCCCGTCAGTCCCACGGCCGGCCCGCGGCGGCTGAAGTAATCCGCCAAGAGGCTCCACTGGGCCCCCTTGGGATCGGTCCATCCGAACAGCTTGAAGGGATCCCAGAACGTGCGGATGGTCGTCCCGAAAATCGAATCCTGGCTGAAGAGCACGCTTTGCAGCGGGATCTGCGACTTGTCGGCCGGCGCGCTGATGTAAGGCAGGTAGAACGCCGGCACATCTTCGATGAACAGCACGTTGTTGAGCGACGTGATCCAGTTCTGCGTCTCGGGCTCCGGCTCGCCCGTCGCCGGGTTGACCGTCTGCGGCTCGCTGCCGTCGGGTCCCAAGACGCCGCCCGGCCCGCCGAAGATCGAAGGCTGCCGCTCGCGCTCTTCGAGAAACACGTCGGTCGATTGCACCCGGTAGCCCGGCTTGCCGTAGGGACTCGGCGTGGCCCAGGCGTGCACCGCGTGAAACGTATTGGGGCCGAGCTGGCGGATCCGCTCGGCCCACACGCGGATCGTTCCCTGGATCGAGGGGAGATACGTTTTCAGCTCCGCGTTGAGCAACAGCGCCTTGTTGTCCCGCGCGTCGAATGTAGCGTATTCGGCATGCACCTCGCGCATCAGCAAGCCGTTGTTGGGATCTCCCTGCCGGATGATGATGTTGCCTTCCATGTAGATCTCGAAGGGCTCGTCCTGCGACTGCACGACCCCTTCGCTCACGCTGGCGGCAATGTCGCCGCGCGACCAGATCACCATGCGGTCGGCCGACAATTCGACCATTCCGACCGGTTTGCCGCCGATCCGCTGGTCGAGCCCCTCGATGCGGACGTTGACGCCTCCCGTGATGGTGGTCACTTGCTCGGGAGGCGTGCGGTTGGGCGCGAGCTGGCTGGAGATGAAGAACTCGTTGCCGCTGCGGGGGCGGATGTGGATCCGCCGGATTTGAGCAGGCGTGCGCAAGAACTGCTCGCTGCGCAGCTCGGGTCCTCCCTCGGGCGATTCGGTCACCTGCGCGGTGCGGATAATGCGGGCGGTGGAGTGTCGCCGCCGCTTGTCGGCCCGAACGTAGAGCGCGTCATCCCGCGCGGGCTGGATCGTCACCGGGTTGGCGATTCGCACTTTGACGCCCGCCCGCGTGTTCAAGGTGACGATCATCGGCGAGTCGTTGAGCGTCGAGCCCGGTTCCTCGATCCGCACATCGTCTTCGAGGTAGATCGTCAGTCGGTCGCGTTTCCCTTTTCCCACCGACTGAGTCGACCGCCAGATGACCATCTTCTGGGCTTCGAGACTCGTCGAGCCCTGCTCGATGCGGCAGTGTCCGCGGACGATCGAGATGTGTCCTTCGGAATCGTCCCATTCCTGCAAATAGGTGCCGCTGATGGTGATCGCCACGCGCTCGGCGGGTTCGCCCGTGGCTTCGGCGGGCGCGGCGCGCGGCAGCGCGAGGGACAGCGCAGCGCAGAGCGCGATCGTCCGCGCCACGCGCAGCCAAAAGCTGAAGTGGGACCTACAACCCGTCACCGGCTCTCCCGGATCCTTGGAAGAACGGACGGCACGTTGGCGATGTGCAAACGCTTGGACCGACAAGGCAGACAGGGGCGAACGTCAACCGTGCAAATAGGTTGACATTTGTGCGCACTTCGTCCCCGGAAAAGGGCCCGGATTATGGCCCGTTTTGAAGGGGGTGTCAATAAGCAGTCCGCGCGCCGAGGTTCGCCTGCGAACCGATTCTTAAGCCATTGATGCTGAGCGGCTTACGAAGCAGGCAGTGGGCTCGCTTAGAGGACCAATTTATTGACCTTGCGTCGATCGAGCCAGACACTCAAACCACGCGCTGCAACGAGCGCGATGAGCGGCACCAGCGGGGCGCGCATTCGCATGTTGGACCAATAGACCAGATGCACGAGCGTGAAGTTGAGAATCACGCACAGCGCGAGCATCCAACGGCGATCCCATTTCCATGCGAGACTGACAAGGCCCACCACAAACAAACTTATTTCCGCCACGTACCCCGCACAAAGCGCCCAGACAACCGCGTGCGGGATCGACGATCGCGACGGCAAGAGCGGCATCACGTTCCAGAAGAGGACGAATCGCAGAGCGCAGGCACGTGCAAAGAGCCCCGGCTGGGCGGCGATCGACTTCCAGGCTTGTTGGTACATCCACTGATTCTGCGCCAGCTCGTCCGCCCAGTAGCCGATCTCTTGCTGTCGCTGAGCCGTGAGCCGTGTGAGCCAGGCCTGCTGAAACTGGTCGGGCTCGCGATCGCTCCAAAGCTCGCTGAAGGGGCGCTCGGCGACATGCCGGAAGAACTCCGGGTTGTTTCCCAAAAGGAGCGTGTAGCCGCCGTGCGTCGTCGTGACGACGGGCGAGCCGAGGATCTTCCAATTCCGCAGCGCCCACGGCGCGACGATTGCCGCGCACGTGAGCGAGGCAACGACGGCGCCGACGACCAACTCCCGCGGCAGCCGGCGACGGCGCAGGGACTCCCAGGCGAGCCAGGCCGCCATCAGCAGGGCTGTCGGCCAGATCGTCGGCCGGCACAACGCGCACGCGCCAAACAATAGCCCAACAAGCGCGCCCCTTGCGGCGGAACGCGCAAAGCGTGGCGAACCTTCAACTGACGACGCGCCGGGGATTGAGACGGTCACGAGCGCAATCAGCAAGAGTGTGAACAGCGTTTCGGTCATCGGGAACGTCGTGTACGCGATCAGCAGCGGATCGCAGGCGACCAGCGCCGCTGCGACGAGCGACCACGCACCTAGCCCGAGCCGCTTTCCCGCAATGAGCGTCAGTGCCACGCACGCCGTGCTCAGGATCACCTGCAGCACGCCCAGTGCGACGGTTCCTCCGCCTGACTTGAGCAGCCCGGCAAGCAGCAGCGGCACTAGTGGAGGTCGAAACGAGTTGGGGAGCGGCGTGAATGGCGCCCAGAAGCCGTGCTCGACGTACGAGCGAGCGACGGTCCAATAGTCGTCGCGATCATCCCCAAGGTTGGCGCTCCAATGCACTACGACGGCGATCCGCACCAGCGCGGCAAAAGCAAGCAGGACAAGCGGCGCCCATCTGCTTCGTCGGCTGCCGCGCGCGGAATCGGTCGCCATGCGAATTACGTCTCGGACACCGACAGCGCGGGATCCCGCCGGGGCTGTGGAGGATCTTTGTCGACCAAAGGCAATAGCAAAGGCAAAAGCATCAGATTTCCGATCAACCCTCCGAGCATCGCCAGGCTCACCAGCACGCCGAAATACACCAGCGGAATGAATCGCGACATGGCCAGCACCGAAAAGCCAACCACCAGCGCCAGCGTGCCGAAAACCAGCGCACGCCCGAATCCCTGGTGCGTTTCGCGCAGCGCCTCGGCAAGCGGGCGTCCGGCCGATCGCATCTTCCGATACCCGTAAAGATAGAAGATGCTGGCGTCGATTGTGAGCCCCATCGACACCGCGGCGATCATCGCCGTCCCCACGTTGACCGGCACGCCGAGCCATCCCATCGCGCCGACGACGAGCAGAATCGGGAACACGTTGGGGACCAGCGAGACGAGCGCTATCCTGAGGTTGTGATAAGCCAGCACCATGATGATGACGACCAGCACCACACACAGCCCAAAACTGATGATCTGGTCGCGCAGCAGGCTCTCGATCAAAAAGGTCAGCAGCACATAGAGGCCCGTCGTCCTGGCCTCGGGGAACTCGGCTCGTCCCAATCGGCCGGCGGTCTCGATCAGGTCCAGTTGCACCTCGGACGGTTCGCGCTGCTTGGCCCGCAACACCAGCCGCATGCGCCCTCCCTCGGCGTTATACAGGCTCGGCTCGAACTCGGGCTCAAAGACCCGGATCAATTCGAGCTTGCGGCGGATCCCCTCGGCGTCGTCGGCCGAGCCGGGGACAAGATCGAGCAAATCGGTGATCGCAACGACCTTGGTGAGGGCCGGCGCCGGCTCGTCGGGTTTCGGCGCTGTCAGTTCGCGCAGCCGATTCGCCAGCGAGCGGACCTTGTTGAGATACTCCGGCGTCAGCTCGTGCGGGGCGGGAAAATTGACCTCCCATGTTCCCGCGCCACCCAGGCGTGTTTCGACAAAGTCCAACGCGTGAACGATTGGACTGCTCGAGCGGAAATTGCGAGTGAAGTCGGTGTCGAGTCTCAGTCGAAACAAACCAAACACCGACGCGACCGAAAGCACCACGACCGCGCCGATCACCCAGCCGGACCAGCGCTCGACCCACGTGGTCAGCCCTCCCAGCACGCCGACGAGTTTTTGCTCGGTGGTCCCCGTCGGAATATCGGCTCGCTCGGGTTTGTAGAGAACGCCGGCCGGCAGCAGCGTTCCGCCGGTCAACAGCACGAGCATCGTGCCCAGCGTCATCATCGTCCCGAAGCTGCGGACGGGGGTGATGTCGCTCGAGAGCAGCGACACAAAGCCCGCGGCCGCCGTCACGGTGGTCCAAAAGATCGCGGGCGACAGCTCGGCGATCGTTTTGTGGAAGGCCTCCAGCGGATTGCATGAGGCGCGCTGCTCGCGGTAATAGACCATCACCCGCATCACGGTGGCGATTCCGACGATGGTGACGAGCGAATTGAGCATCGAGCTGACCATCGACAGGCGCATGTTGCACAGGACGAGGATCGCTTTCGTCCACGCCACCGTCGCCGCCACCAGCACGATCGAGAGCACGACCCAGCGGAAACTGCGGAACAGCGCAAAGATCACCAGCCCCAAGAGCAACAGCGACGCGTAGAACAACCGCTGACCGTCCTGATCGACGTACTCGAACATGTCGTGGACCAGCACCGGCTCGCCGACGACATAAGCCGGCGGGTCGTGGGCCGCGGCGAGCTTGCGAACGGCGCGGATTGTCTCGTCGCGCGAGGTCGACGTTTTATCCTCCGGGGCCAGCCGCAGGACGATCCCCGTCGTCTGCCGATCCGCTCCGATCAAGATGCCCCGCACAAGCTCTACTAATTCGTCGCGCCGCAGCTGGAATAAAGGCCGCACCAGCCAGGGAATGTTGGCCGGGGCCAGGATCTCGGCGAGGTTTTGGGTGCTTTTGGACTGCACTCCGGGGACCTGGCTCAGATCGTCCGCGAAGCTGCGGACTCGGGCGAGGCCGTCGTACGTCAAGAGTTCGGGGTCCTCGTAGACGACGATCACGAACTCGTCGCCCCCGAAGAGCGACTTGCTTTGGCGGTAGTCGAGCAGATGGGGATCGTCGAGGGCGTAAAGCGACTCGATCGACTGCTCGAGCGTCAACTTCGACGCTTCGACGAATGCAAAGGCGGAAATCGCGACCGCCCCGACGAACAACCCGATCCGATAGCGGACCAGGAAGCCGGCCAGCAGGGCCAGTCCGCGAAATCGGGAGGGTTGCGACACGACGGGAAGGGGCCTCGGAAACTGGAGATTTCCCGGGTCCGCGCCCGGACGACTCGATGCCTGCTCTCTCGGAGTCCCGAGGATACCTGCCAATCGTTTGCCGCGACAACGCTAGCGCGATTTCCATGACCCTGCCAAAAGCGGATCACTCATACGCAGTTGTACGGATCGAGCGGTTCCCCGGCCTTACGACGGCAGTCGTGCGGGATTTGCCGCTTGCAGCGGAAGTGCCGAACGGCAGAGGCCTTTGTTCCCGTGGGTTTTGCGCACTTAGCGTTGCCACTCGTCGATTGGGACCTACTGTTGAACGGCGTTGTGACCGACCTGCCTTGAGTTTCCAACCTGGCAGCCGCCCGAATTTGCAGGCATCCCTCCCTTTATGTCCAGCCGTCCCATATCCATCGGCCCCGTTGAACCGCGCACGCTCGGGCGCGGGACGGCGTATTTCGTTCCGCTGCTTTGGGTCGCTACGGTTGTCGCGGGGCTGGCGGCGCTGCAGTCGTACAAATCGCGACCGGGCACTGCCGGTCACACGCCGGCCGTGTTCTGCGGCCTGCCGCCCTTGGCCAACTCTGCAGGCCGTCCCCGGCTGTTGATGTTCGTGCATCCGAAATGCCCGTGCTCGAGGGCCAGCCTGGGTGAGCTAGCGAGAATTGTCGACCGAGAGCGGGACAAAGTTGCCGTGGACGTCGTGTTCGTCACGCCTCGAGGCGCGAGCCCCGATTGGTCGCAGACGCCGCTGCGAACTCAAGCAGCCGAAATCCCCGACGTCCGGCTATTGGACGATGACGGCACGCTTGCGCGCCGCTTGGGGGCCGAAACCTCGGGCTACGTCGTGCTGTATGCCGCCGATGGGAAACTGCTCTTCAGCGGCGGCATCACGCGCTCGCGCGGACACGAGGGGGAAAGTTCCGGCGGCCGCGCGATTTTGTCCCTGCTCGATGGCGACCCCGACGCCGCCTCCGGCGTAAAGACGACCGTTTACGGCTGTCCTCTGTTTACCCCAGGTGAATGCGCCGAATCCAATTGTTCGGCGGATCGAACCGGAAAGTTGCCATGACTTCGTTGCAGATGCGAACCACGGAACTTGCCCGGCAGGCCGAGGCGCAGATCCATCGTCAAACCGATCGGATGTTTGCCCTGCTGCTCGTGCTTCAATGGGTCGCCGGTCTGGCCGTCGCGCGCTGGATTTCGCCGTTGACCTGGGCAGGCACGCACAGCAGCACGCATGCCCACGTGTGGGCCGCCTCTTTGCTGGGAGGGGCGATCATTTCGCTGCCGGTGTGGCTCGCGTTCTACCGTGGGGGCGAAGTCATGACGCGGCACGTCATTGCCGTTGCCCAAATGCTGTCGTCCGCCCTGTTGATCCACTTGTCCGGAGGGCGGATCGAAACGCACTTTCACGTGTTTGGTTCGCTGGCTTTCCTCAGTTTTTATCGCGATTGGCGGGTGATCCTTACGGGGACGGTCGTCGTTGCGATCGACCATTTTCTCCGCGGCTTCTATTGGCCGGAATCGGTCTACGGTCTGGTGACGGGGGCCGAATGGCGGTGGCTGGAGCATGCGGGCTGGGTGGTTTTCACCGACATTTTTCTCGTCTACGCCTGCGTCCGCAGCCGCAATGAGATGTGGGCGATCGCGGAACGTCAGGCCAGGCTGGAAGAGACCAACGCGACAGTCGAACACACGGTTTGCGAGCGCACGAAGGATCTGCAGGAACGCACCGACGAGTTGCAGCAAGCCTGCGAACAGAAAAATGCCATCGTGCAGACCGCCCTCGATGCCGTGATCGGGATGGGCGCGGACGGCCGGATCACCGGCTGGAATTCACAGGCCGAGCAGATGTTCGGCTATTCGGCTGAGGAAGCCCTGGGCCGCTCGCTCGCGGAGATGATTATCCCGGAAGGACTCAGAGCGCAGCACGAAGCGGGATTTCGCCGATACCAGGAGACCGGGACTTCGGACCTGCTGAATCGTCGCATCGAGATCACCGCTGTGCGTCGCGACGGAAAGGAATTTCCCGTCGAGGTCTCCATCGCCGCGATTCGCGGCGGACACGAAACCAGCTTTTGCGGCTTCGTGCGAGACATCACCGATCGGCTGCAAGCCGCCGAACACTTGTGCCGCGCCAAAGAGTCGGCGGAGCTGGCCAACTCCGCCAAGAGCGAGTTTCTGGCCAACATGAGCCACGAAATCCGCACGCCGATGAACGGCATTCTGGGCATGACCGAGCTCTTGCTGGACTCCGAGTTGACCGCGGAGCAGCGGGAATCGATGGATCTCGTCAAGTCATCGGCCGAATCGTTGATGCGCGTGATCAATGACATCCTCGACTACTCGAAGATCGAAGCGGGCAAGCTCGACCTCGATCCGATCGAATTCCAGTTCCGCGACGCCATGGAAGACACGCTCAAGACCCTGGCTCTCCGGGCCCATCGCAAGGGACTGGAGCTGGCGTGCGAGATCGCCCCCGATGTCCCGGCGCGAGTGATCGGCGATCCAGGGCGCTTGCGGCAGATCATCGTCAATCTGGTTGGAAACGCGATCAAGTTCACCGAAACAGGCGAGGTCGTGGTTCGCGTTGCGCTGCAAAGCCAGACGACGGACGGCTGCCGACTGCATTTCGAGGTCGCGGATACCGGAATCGGCGTCGCGCCCGAAAAGCAACGGCTCATCTTCCATCCGTTCTTGCAAGCGGACGGCTCGACGACGCGGCGCTTTGGCGGCACCGGCCTGGGTTTGACAATCTCCTCGCGGCTGGTGGCCTTGATGGAGGGACAGATCGGACTCGACAGCCGGGTCGGTCGCGGCAGCACGTTCCACTTTGATGCGCGGTTTGGCCGGGCCAGGTCAGTGGACCGCAATCCGGCGACTTCCGGCTCACCCAAGCTGCAGGGCCTGCGCGTGCTGGTTGTGGACGACAATGCCACAAACCGCCGCGTGCTGCAGGGCATGCTGCGCGTGTGGGGCGCACGTCCGACGGGAGTCGACAGCGGGCCGGCCGCTCTCCAGGAGCTGCGGCGGGCCGTCTCGGCGGGCGAGCCCTATCCGCTCTTGCTCACCGACGCGATGATGCCCGACATGGACGGCTTCATGCTCGTCGAGCAACTGCGCAAAGAACTCGGCCTTGCCCCGCCCACGATCATGATGCTCACCTCGGCCGATCGACAGGCCGACGCCGCGCGGTGCCGACGATTGGGAATGGCGGCTTACCTCGTCAAGCCGATCAAGGCCGACGAGCTGCAGATCGCGATTCTTGCCGCCATGAGCGGCGGCAACCGCGACAGGGCCGAGGCGGCACGCCCCCGGCAGGACGAAGCGAAGCCGACAGGCGCAACATCCTCGGTGAAGCTGCGAATCCTGCTCGCGGAGGACAATCCCGTCAACCAGCGCGTGGCCCTGCACATCCTGCAGAAAGCCGAACATACCGTGCTTGGCGTTGCCAACGGGCGCGAGGTCCTCGCGGCGCTGAAGCGGGAGGAGTTCGACGTGGTGTTGATGGACGTGCAGATGCCGGAAATGGACGGCTTCGAGGCGACCGACGCGATCCGTACCCAGGAAAAGATCACCGGTCGTCATCTGCCGATCATCGCGATGACCGCCCACGCCATGAAAGGGGACCGTGAGCGGTGCCTGGAGGCGGGGATGGACGACTACATCGCGAAGCCGGTGCATGCCGCCGAACTCTTGCAAGTTCTCCAAAAGTTCGAGCCGCAAGAGGCCGCCGCTGCCTTTCCAGGATTGCCGGCCGAGACGACGTCAGCCCACGCAGTGTTCGACCGGGAGACCGCCCTCGAGCGGGTCAACTTCGAAGAAGAGCTGCTCGATGAGGTGACCCAACTGTTTTTGACGGACCTCCCGAATCGCATCGCGGAATTACAAAGCGCCCTGGAACGAGGAGACGCCAAGCCGCTGGAAATGGCCGCTCATTCGCTGAAGGGATCCGCCAGCTACGTGGGGGCTGCCCGCACGGCCGCACAAGCCTTCAAGCTCGAGACGATGGGGCGCCGCGGTGATCTTTCGCGCGCCCTCGAGGAATTCCGCCAGTTGGAACGCGAAATCGAACGGCTCAAGGAAGCAATCGCCGCCACGCCCCAGACGATTTGAGTGCCGTCAATGAAGATTTTGATTGCCGAAGATGATTTGGTTTCGAGAACCGTGCTGATCCGCATGCTCGCCAAGTGGGGGCATGAGGTCGTCGCGACGGTCGACGGCCGCGCTGCCTGGCAAGCCCTGCAGGAGGAGGACGCTCCCAAGCTGGCACTCCTCGATTGGATGATGCCGGAGATGGACGGGCTCGATGTCTGTCGCCACGTGCGCGCGCTGGATCGTCCCGAGCCGACCTACGTGATTTTGCTCACGGCAAAGGACCAGATCGGCGACATCGTCGCCGGGCTCGATAGCGGGGCCAACGACTACCTCGTGAAGCCATACGACTGGCGCGAGCTTCAATCGCGGCTGCGCGTCGGTGAACGGATGGTGGCCTTGCAGGCCCAGCTGGCGGAACGGATTCGCGAGTTGCAATACGCCATGGCCAGGATTCACGAGCTTCAGGAGCTGATCCCCATCTGCAGCTATTGCAAGAAGGTTCGCGACGACGGGAACTATTGGCAGCAGGTGGAAAGTTATCTTGCGGCACGCGCCGGAGTGCACTTCAGCCATGGCGTCTGCCCCGAATGCTACGCCAAGGTTGTCGCGGAGCTCGAGAAAGCCGGGGCCTGAAGGACGCTAGATTTCGTCGCGCTCCAGCCAGCGTTTGACGTGTGGCATCTCGTGCGTGGCGAGGCGATCGAGCAGCCGAGCCGGTTCGCTCTCCACGACGAACAGCTCCCGATGCAAGGGCGTGATGAACCCCTCGCCAATCGCATGCTCGATCAACGCGACCAGCGGATCGAAATAACCGGCGACGTTGAGCAGCCCGATGTTCTTGCGATGAAAGCCGAGCTGTGCCCACGTCACGACCTCCAGCAGCTCCTCCAATGTGCCGTAGCCGCCAGGCAGTGCGACGAAGGCTCCGGCCAATTCGGCCATCAAGGCTTTGCGCTCGTGCATGTCGGCGACGCGGCGCATCTCGGAGACGCGCGGATGCAGCAGTTCCTTTGTGGCGAGGGCCTCGGGAATCACGCCGATGATTTCGCCCCCGGCCTCGAGGACTCGGTCCGCAAGAACGCCCATCAGCCCCACGCTGCCGCCTCCGAAAACGACGCCCATTCCGCGGCGGACGATCTCTGTTGCGACGGCGCTTGCCGCGATCCGGTACTCAGGCGCGACACCCATTTGGGATCCGCAGAAAACACAGATTCGCCTTGGCGCAGTTTGGTGCGGCAATCTGATCCTCCCTCTCGACGCGCCCACACGAGCGGAAGGCACGCAGGGACGTGTTATCATGTCACATCGACCGCGGACTGGTCGAGGAGGAGCCCGAGCACGGTGGCGCAGCGATTGTTGAACAAGGTGGCGGTCGTGACGGGCGCCAGCGGGCGGCTGGGACGGGCGATCGTGCAAAAATTCGTCGCTGAAGGCGCGAAGATCGTCGTCTTCGCCAGAAATCTCGGGCGCCTCGATGAATTGGCCTCGCTGGCACCGGCACGGATCGTCGTCGTCGCGGGGGACGTAACGCGACCGGCCGATCTCGAGCTGCTCCGCGAGACGACGCTGCATCGCATGGGGCAAGTCGACATTCTGGTCGCCGCCGCCGAACAGTTCCGTCCAGCCCGCCTGGAAGATTGCACTCCCGAACGGATCGACGAGCTGTTCGCCGTCAATTTCGAGGGCGCGCTGCAGACGGTTCGCACGTTGGGGCGACATTTCAATTCGCCCGCTTCCATCGTGCTCGTGACGACATCGCTCTCCGAAATGCCGTACGTTGGCGGCGCCCCGTTTGCAGCCAGCAAGGCGGCACTTCTTGCGCTGGCGCGAACTCTCGCGGTTGAGCTTGCGCCGCGAGGCATTCGCGTCAACTGCGTGGCGCCAGCGCGGCGCCAGGAGCCGGCCTCAGGCACTGGCCCGGATCGGCCGCCGGCTCTTCCTACGGGCGAGGTCGCCCAGGCCGTGCTGTTTCTCGCCAGCGAAGAGTCCGCGGGGGTCACCGGCCAGCAGGTCGTCGTCGAATCGCTCGTCTGAACCGGCAGCGCCGATGCTCGCCTTGGGCCACGCTCAATTCTTTTCGGGCCGCTCGCCCAGGATGGCCTTCAGCTGCTCGACTGCCGCAGGAGTGTCGGGATAAATGAGCGCGGCGGAATTGTCCAGACGAGCCTCCATGACCTTGTAGCCGGTGCTGGCGCGCGAGAGGGGCATGAGATACGTTTGGCCCCGCCGGGCTTGCGTGTCTTCCAGGTTTTCAACGTGAATCGTTCCGGAGGGTCCGTTTTTCGTCCATGCCCGGGAGATCGAGACTTCGCCGGCGTGGGGATCGGATTCGACTTTCCCCGTCACGACGAAGTCCGCGCGCAGAATTTGATCGCGGTTGAGCGTGACAGGGTTTGCCGTCAGCCAGGCCATGCCAATCAAGAACGCGCACCAGACAACGGTCACAGCGCCTGCGAAGATCAGCCGGGCGCGGGACGGGCGCGAAGGCGGCTCGGGTTGTGGCGGCCGCGAAGGCGGCTCGGGCTGAGATTGCGGCGGGACGGCCGGCTGGCCTGTCACCTGCTGAAGACCTTGCGGGCATCCAGCTGGTAATTGCGGTCAAACGCCTCTTCGAAATCGTAGACGTCGAAGAAGTCGCTGAGCTGATCGCGATCGGTCTTGCTCATCTTGCCGCGGCTGATCAACTCGAAGACGATTCGGCCGAAGTCTCCGGTGCTGCGGATGCCCCAGTGCCGAAAGACCGTCCGCGTCATCAAACCGAATTGCGCGAGCGCAAACTCGCGGATGCCTTGCAGCAACTCGACGCCCGAGATGTGAGCGTCTTCGGTCTCTTCTCCCTCAGGGGCGGCCCGATTCAAACTCTGTTGCGTGAATCGCAGGGCCTCGTACACAAAATGATAAGCGTTCGGATGATATCGAGCCTCCCGCTCGATGCCCCGGGCGGTCGTCGTCATCTCAACGTGCCTCGCTCTCTCGAGCGATTTGCAGTGCCAAACGGCAATCGCTCGCCGCAGGAACGAATCATGTCGTTACTGCATCCCTAATAAGCCGCCTGATACGCATGAGCAGCCGAACGCGCGTCTGTGGTCATGCGACTGGCAGAATGATCCCTTCTCGACCAGAACGCTTTTGAGATTATCATTTTGGCCGGGAACTGCACAATCGGAAATTAGCCCCCTGGTCGAATTTTCTCGGCTCAATTTCGCTCGGGCCGGCGCGTTGGAGGCTCATCGGCCTCGGCCTCGGCATCGGACGTGATGCGGGCTCCTGCCTTGATCACCGTCAGGATCTCCCGCTCTTCGGTGAGCACGTCGCGCGGGCCTTCGTAACGGACAAGAATCTTCCGCGCGAGAATCTCCTGGGCAACGACCTTCCCCTGGCCAATCCGCGTCATGACCAGCGTGCCGACTTTTGGCAGGTCGCGTCGGTATTCCTCGTAGGTGTCGTACTCGTACCGCAGGCAGCACTTCAGTCGTCCGCAGCGGCCTGAAATCTTTGTAGGGTCCAGAGTTGCTTTCTGGATCTTCGCCATCTTCATCGAGACCGGCGGCATCTCCCTCAGGTGCGTATTGCAGCAGACTGGCTTCCCGCAGTCGCCGTAGTCGGCTAGCAGTTTGGCTTCATCCCGCACGCCGATTTGCCGCATTTCGATCCGTGTTTTGTACCGCTTGGCCAGGGCCTTCACCAATTCGCGGAAGTCGACCCGCTGCTCGGCCAGGTAGTAGAAGATCACCCGCTCGCCGCCCAGCAGATGCTCGACGTCGACCAGCTGCATGCCGAGCTTCCGCTCGGCGATCATCTCGCGGCAGCCCAGGAACTCGACCCGCTCCTGCTGGTAGGCCTCGTCCCGCTGGCGGTTATCGTCGTCGTTGGCGACGCGGAGGATTTTGCCGATGCTTTCGTGGCTTTCGAGGTACGCGGCTGTCCGCTCGGTTGCCTGACAGAGGATCTCGCCCCACTCGATCCCCCGGTTGCTGCGCACGATGACCCCCATGTTACGGCTGTACTTTTGGGGCCCGCGGGCGGCGAATTCCGCCACCAGCCGCATCAGACCGTAGCGAACAACGTATCTCTCGGCTGGTCGTTCCGCCGGAAAGCGGCCGCTGTCTTCGCTTTCGAGTTCGGGTTCTGCCATAAGACGGGGGTTTCCCTCTGCGTTACCGACAGTTCGGTAACGATGCGCTAAAGGCCGGGTGCATTATAAACGTGCAAACGGTCCGCTCGCCAAGGCTTGCGTCCTCTGCAATGATGGGAAATGCGAACGAGGTTTGCTTAGAATCGATCCGATTCTTGTACCTGCGGCCGGCGCGCTCTCGGCCTACTTAGGACTGTAAGCGGGGAAGCGTGTCGCCGATGAGAAGCGCGAGTCGAATTCTGCGTTCCCAGCACAAGCTCCGTCGTGCGCTGGGCCTTGGAATCTGTCTTCTCTGGGGCGTCCAGCCACTGCCGGCCGACGAATGGACCAATTTCCGCGGTCCCAACGGCCAGGGCCGCTGTGGCAGCACCGACCTTCCCGTGACATGGAGCGAGCACGAAGGCATCGCCTGGAAGACGCCGATTCCCGGCCGCGGCTGGTCATCCCCGGTCACGCTTGACGGAAACATCTGGCTGACGACGGCCACCGAAGGCGGCCACTCGTTGCGGGCGCTGTGCCTGGCGGCCAACACGGGCAAGGTTCGCTGGGACGTCGAAGTCTTTCATCCCGCCAATCCTCAGCACATTAACGCTAAGAATTCGCATGCGTCGCCGAGCCCGATCGTCGAGCCCGGGCGACTTTATGTGCATTTCGGCGCAATGGGAACGGCTTGCCTCGATTCTGCGTCCGGAAAGATCCTGTGGCGAAATGAGGATCTGGTCATTGACCACGGGGAAGGTCCCGGAAGCTCGCCCATCGTGTTTGAAGATCGGCTGATCGTCAATTGCGATGGGACCGATCGCCAGTTCGTGGTCGCCCTCTCGAAACAGACCGGCCAGATCGAGTGGAAATCCAAGCGGTCGGTCTCGGTCGATCAAAAGCGACCCGACATGCGGAAGGCCTTTTCGACCCCCGCGCTGGTTGAGGTGGCCGGTAAGCCTCAACTGATTAGCCCGGCGGCCGACGAGGTGAACGCATTCGATCCGCGGACCGGAACGGAACTCTGGTGCGTCCAATACTCTGGGTGGTCGGAGGTTCCGGTGCCGCTTCTCGACCGCGACCGCGTCTATGTCGTGACTGACTTTTCCCGGCCCCAACTGTGGGCGAGTCGACTCGGCGGCCGAGGGGACGTTACCGACTCGAACGTCCTCTGGAAGTTGGCCCGCCAGGTCGGGGCCAGCGCTTCCCCCGTGTTGGCCGAGGGACGGATCTACGACGTGACCGATCAGGGGGTCCTTTCCTGCATTTC
>DASPSM010000433.1:0-26114 GCA_035623955.1 Planctomycetaceae bacterium | reverse complement strand
CGATGCGGAAAGCGATTTTGCGAAGGAGCTTCACCTGCTCGAAACCGTCGAGGGGGTGATGCAAGAGGCCCGGGACATCCTCGCCCAGCCCAACACAGGCAAAGCCGCCATCGGGGCGGAGACCGAGGTCATCGAGCTGTTGTTGCAGTCCAGACGTTTCAATCCCAAGGCCGGCGGTGGCGGCGGGTCGAATCCCGGAGGCGGGGGCGGAGGCACGACACATGACTCAGCGTTGACCCTCCTGGGGACAGGCGTCAACGCCAAAGAGGTCCGCGAAGATCGGGGCGTGTCGCAAGCCACGGGTGAACGTGGATCGACCCTGCCCGAGGAGTTCCGAGCAGGGCTCGACGAGTACTTCAATCGGCTCGAACGCGGCGCCGGCGATAAGGCGCCCACTCCATGAGTCGATTCACGGTTCTCCGGGGATCGCTCATGCTGTTCCTGCTCGCAACCTTGAGCGGGTGGCTGCGTGCGCAGCAACAGACCGCTGGGCCGGCTGGCAAAACCGACGGCGCCATTGCCAAAGCCCTCGCTGCCAAAACCGACATCAATGCCATCAACGTGCCTCTGGAAGATTTCATCGGGCCCCTGGCGAGGGAGCACGGGATCACCATAACGTTGGATAAGAGCGGACTCAAGCGCGCTGGGGTCGCCCCGTCGACGCAAATTACCGCCTCCTTCAAGCAGGTTCCGCTCGGCGTGGTCCTCCGGCAAATACTTCGGCCTCTCAAGCTGCAATTCCGCGTGGCTGATGGGTCCGTGGTCATCGACGACATCGGTCTGCCGCTAGATGCGGCGCATCCGCCGGGTAGCGGTCCAGTGGGCCCACAACGAATCCAGCCGGTCGAGATCCAGGTGGAACGCATGCTGCCCCAGCCTATGCCGATGAGGAGAGTGGGAGTGGCCGCGCGCAGGAACCAAAACGCGGCAAGCCTCCAGCAGCTACGATTGATCCTGCAAGTCGAGCTGGCGCTGATCAAGAGCCTTTGTGCTCCGACGCCGGAACAAATGGAGCAGCTGAAGCATGACGGCTTGAAGCACATCGCGGACGCTGCAGACAATTGGCAGCGGGTCAACGGCCGGGGGGTCCTCGACCCGCGCCGCGTCGTCCAGTACAAGCTCGTCGAGTCGGTGCGGTCGCGCCTGTCTCCCGCTCAGGCCAGGCAGTACGAGTCCGAGATCCAGAAGCGACTCGCCAATATTCGCGAGGCCTGCGCTCGAAATCTGGTTGTGGCAATCGACCAGGAATTGTCACTCACCGAATCGCAACGACACAAGCTGTGCACGGAGCTGGCAAGCAACTGGGAAGACGTCTGGACAATGAACGTTGTCGTCAGTGCCGAGAATGAACGCGGCTTCCTTCCCAATGTCCCCGACGAACTGGTCCTGCCCTATCTCGACGCCGCCCAGCGCGCGCTTTGGAACAGTTTGCAGAAGGGAAACATCTTGTGGGGCCCCGGCAGGGCCGCGTTCCTCGGAGCGCCGCCGCCGGCCTTGGAAGACCAGGAGTGAGACCGCAATGTGCCCGACAGGCCGCCACGTCTATAGCCTGGCGCTCGCCGCGGTCTTACTGGCCGGCACAGGGACGCCATTTGTGCGCGGCGAGGACGACGATGACGATCTGGCCGGAGCGCATCCCGAGCAGAAAGCCCCACGGGGATTCCGGGCAGTCGGGCGGATTATGATTTCCGAGCGCAATATCGATACCTGGGTCTACGGCAACGAGTCTCGCGGCCGCGAATGGCTCGAGGCCTCCTTGCGGCAAAAAGTCGACGAGCTAGCTCGGACCTGCGAACTTTCGGAGGTGCAGAAGCAGAAGCTCAACCTGGCCGGCGAAGGCGATATTACGCGGTTCGAGAGTCGCCTCGACGAGCTCAAAGCCAAGTGCCAAGAGGGCGCTCTGCCGCGGGATCAATGGAACGACATCATCCAAAAGACGCAGCCTTTGCGCGCCGAACTCCAGAGAGGTTTGTTTGGAAGCGGCTCTTTGTACTGGAAGACCTTCTCCACGGTCCTGCGGCCCGAGCAGGCGGAGCGCTGGGCGCAAGCCGACCGCGAGCGACGGGCCTATCGCTACCGCGCGCGGGTCGAATTGTGCGTCGCACAATTGGATGCCGTTGTGGGCCTTCGCGACGAGCAGCGCCAGCGGCTCGTCCAACTGATTCTCGACAAGACGCATCCGCCCAGGAACTTCGGCCAAAACGACCGCTTTCTTGTGCTCGCGCAAATGAGCCGCATTCCGGAAGAGGCTCTGAAATCCGTACTCGATCCGATTCAGTGGCGCGAGGTCCGCAGGCGGCTCACCAACGCCAGGCAAATGAAGCAATTGCTGAAGCAAAACGGCGTGGTATTCGAAGAGGATCTCGACCTCGGGAAAGAGGACGAATACCGTCCACTGCGTCTCAGGGTCGAAGCGGAGAATGGCCGCGCAGTCTTCGTCGCGCCGGCACGTTGATCGCAGGAGAGTTTGGAATGTCTCGAGCGAGATCCGACCGAAGCCAAATGAAACGATTTCGACGCGTTGCCCCCGCAGTCGCGGTCATGCTTGCAGTCACATTCCTCTTTGCTGCGAATGAGCGTCGGCTCGCCGCGCAGCCTCCCGGAGGTCGCCTGGGCGAGGTCGTGCCGCGGGACGTGCGCGAGATGTACGACCGCGGGCTGAATTACCTGGCGACCACCCAGCGTGAAGACGGCGGCTGGCCCAATTCGATGCAAGAAGGGGCCGGCACCGTCGGGATGGGGCTGATGGTCTTTCTCGCCTCGGGTGAAGATCCGAATTTTGGAATTTACAGCGTGCACGTGCGGAGGGCGCTGCGCAATATCATTTCGGGCCAGGATCCCGAAACGGGCTATCTGGGCCAAAGCATGTACCACCATGGCTTCGGCATGCTTGCCCTGGCCGAAGCGTACGGCGCCGTCGACGACCGCAACCTGTGGCCTACCGGGAAAAACCAGCGTTCGATCGGCGCCGCGTTGGAACTGGCGGTGCGGGCGGCAATCACGTCGCAGAAAAACAATTCTCAAGGGGCCTGGCGTTATTCCCCCGATTCCACCGACGCCGACACGTCCGTCAGCGGTGCCGTTCTCGTCGGGCTGCTCGCAGCCCGCAACGCGGGCATCGAGATTCCCGACCAGTCCATCGACAAGGCGATCGCCTTCTACCGGCAGATGACGTCGCCGTCGGGCCAGGTCGCGTACGCGGGGCTCGGCGGTTTCGACGAATCGCTGGCGCGCGTCTCCATCGCGACGCTCGTCTACGCCGTCGCACGGCGTAAGGATCTGTCCGAGTACAAGTCGACGCTCAGCTACCTGAAGGATCGCGTCGAAGGATCGCCCGACCAGGGGCGCGGCGGTTACGAGGACTACACGCGTTACTACCAGGCTCAGGCCCTCTTTCAGGGGGACGTCGAGGCATGGGACAAGTGGAACAAGCTGCTCGTCAAGAAACTGAAGCAGGCCCAACAACGCGACGGCAGCATCGAGGGCCAGTTTGGCCAGTCGACTTCCACTTCGCTGTCGCTGTTGGCGCTGGCCGTCAATTACCGCTTTTTGCCGATTTACGAACGCTAGGACTCCCCGGTTGATGCCCACTAGGACTTTTTTGCAACAAGTGTCCCATTGGCTGTCGCGCGCCGCCATTCCCCCTTTAATCGCCGCGCTTTGCCTGGCGGCGAGGATTTCGTCGGGGGCTGAAATCTCGGATGGTCCCGGCCCGAGCGCCGTGCTCTATCTGCAGAACGGTTACGTCCGCGGACAATTGCGGGATTCCAGCAAACCGGAGTTGTTGAGCTGGCAAGGCGCCGACTTCGTCGCCCCCTTCGAGTTCGACACCCACCAGATTGATGCCGTCTATTTTCCCGATCCCATGAAGGCAGAGCGGCCCGTCGGCGAATACTGCTTCGAGCTTTCCGCAGGCGACGTGGTGTTTGGTTCGCTGGTGAGCCTGACGGATCAGGAGGCCGAGCTCGACGTTCCCCTTGTGGGACGCTTGCGCGTGCCGCGAGATCATTTGCAACGGATGACTCGCAAGCTCGAAGATGGCGGCATGGTCTACCGGGGCCCAAACGGCTTCGCCGATTGGAAGCTCTCGTCCACGAGCGTCTGGCACAACGAGCAGGGACAACTCTGGACTGATCAGAATGACGCGTCCGCGCAGAGCACGCTGACGTTGCCCGCGCGCTGTGCGATCGAGCTCGTCCTGGCTTGGAGCGCAAAACCAAATTTCGCGCTCTCCTTGGGAATGGGTTACCGCATCGAGGCATGGCAGCGCGAGCTGGTCCTCGTCGGCGAATCGGAGCATCAAGCGGATCTGGCCTCGCTGCAGCCGCTCGATTACGACGCCGGCCGAATTCACTTGTTCCTGTATATGGATCAGCAAACCGGGGAATGCATCGTCTATTCGTCGAAAGGAGCCCCGCTGGCAAACATGAAACTGGCCGATGCCCGCGGACATTCTCCAGCCGGGCTGCGACTGTCGAACAATCGCGGCGATATCCATCTGGAGCGGCTGCGAATCGACCACTGGAACCGAGGGCGTCCCCTCGCGGGCGAGCCGATCGACAAACCCCGAGTTTGTCTCGCCGATGGCTCCATCAAATACGGGGAAGTCGCCAGCTTCGATGCGGGCTCGAAGTCGTTTCTGGTGCGCGGTGGGAAGGAACCGGCCATTCCCGCAGACCGGGTCGTCGACGTCTTCCTCCGCAAGACCGATCAGAGTCCCCGGCCACTTACCGTCGACTATCAGGATTCGTCCCGTTTTAGCGGGCGGCTGCTCAAGATCGAAAAGGACAGCATCTGGCTTGCGTCCCCCTCGGCGCAGGAGCCGTTGCGATTGCCGCTGGCGGGTCTGCGATCGCTGATCGCCCATCAGGCGGCAGCCGAAAAGAAGCCCGAGAGCGAAGCCCCCATCGGCACGCTGGAAATGGAGGGCGTCCGACTGCCTGGCAAACTGAACGATGGGCACGAAACCTCCGGCGTCAGTTGCCTGATCTGGCAGCCGCGCGGCAGCGTCACTGCCAGCGCGCTTAAGCCGAACGTGAATGGCCGCATCGTCTTTCGCGACGTACCAGTCACTATCCGGCCGGAGCGACGCGCCCGAAATCCGAGGCGCCGAGAACCGAATCCGGGGACGGACTCCGTGGAAGAGTCGCAATCGCGGCAGGGGCTGACGAGAGCCCTTTTCCTTCGCACCGGGGACATGGTCCCCTGCGAGATCACGCGGATCGACGAAAAAGGGGTGACCTACAAAACCCCCCTTTCGGACTCCGGGACGATCGCCAATGACAAAATCAAAGCGGTCGTACTGACCCTTGACGGGCGCGGGCCGGTCGAACTCACCAAAGAGAAGCGTGACCGCCTGCTGACGCTGCCGCGGATGCAAAGAGACAACCCGCCCACTCACCTGATTCGTTCGTGCGATGGCGACTACCTGCGCGGCCGGGTCATCGAAATGGACGAGCGCAAGCTGGTGGTCGAGGTCCGACTGCAGACCAGAGAGGTGCCCCGCGACCGGATCTCGAGGATCATCTGGCTGCATCCGGACGAAATGGAAGGAACGCCCGCTGCAAAGAAAAAGACCGAGTCGGGGCCACAGCCGCGCGTGCAAGCCGTGCACGACAATGGGACGCGTCTGACCTTCCATCCCACGCAAGTGAAAGGCTCGATCTTGTCCGGGAAGAGCGACGCACTCGGAGCATGCCGAATAGCGCTCGAATCAATCGATCAACTGTTGATTGGGAACGCGATCGAAGAGGCCGTTACGAAGACCGCTTATCAGCAATGGAAGCTGCGCAACGCCGTGGAACCGAAATTCATCGCCGCGGAGGCAAATGCAGCCCGCGGAGCCGGCTCCGATGGCCTCGATTCGGCGCTGGTTGGCAAGCCCGCTCCCGATTTCGAGCTCGAGCTGCTGGGGGGAGAGAAATTTCACCTGGCCGAACACAAGGGGAAGACGATCGTGATCGACTTCTGGGCCACGTGGTGCGGACCCTGTGTAGAGGTGATTCCTCACGTGGCCCAGCTTCATCACGACTCCGCGGCCACAGGTGTGAAGGTCGTGGCGGTCAATCTCGAGGAAACGCCCGAGGAAATTCAAAAGCTGCTCAAACGGCTGAAACTAGATCTGCCGGTCGCCCTCGATCGCGACGGGGCGATCGCCGGTCGCTATGGAGTGAGCGCCATTCCGCAGACGCTTGTCATCGATCGCGAAGGCAAGGTGGTCCGCCATTTCGTCGGCGGTGGAACCCACTTTGCCAAAGACCTCAACGACGCGGTGCACGCGGCGGTCTCCGGTACTCCGCCAAAGACTCCGAAGCCGTAGAAAAGCGCTGCTCGGAGCGCCGCACATGGCAGGGCCGCCCGCGTGTTTTGAGCGGGCCGACAACGAATGTCCGGAGCTGGCTGCTGTCGAGTATGGACGCCCGCTCTCTCTCTATTTCCCTGGCGCGTCGGAAGATGGCTAGCCCTCAGCGGGCAGCGCGGACTTGAGCGCATCGGTCCTCTCGGAAAGCAGCGCGACTTGTCGCTCAAATGCCGTACGGGCCACGCGGATCCGCTCGAGGATTTTTTCGCTGCTGGACTGGATTGTTTTCGTCCAGCGCTCGACTTCCTCCAGCGAGCCCGATTGTTTTTCGACCATCAGGATGGCCTGCTCGATCTCGCTGAAGTCGACCTTGACCGCCTGCGTCTCGATCCGCTGACGAACGCACATCGCGCGCGCCAAGAGGAGTGCCGCGCGAAAGTAAGGATCGGTCAGCGGATCCTCGGCGTCCCAAGCAACAAAGATGTCGTTGCCCAGCCGCTGCAGCGGCTCCATGCCTTCCGGAGCCGTGCGTTTCGAATAGACAAACACACCGACGAGAGCGCCCCGGTTCTGCCGGGCCGTCTCGATATATTCGCGCGCATCGGCGAGTTGATACTGCTGCTCTTCTTTGGCCTCAATCACGATTCTCTGTCCGGGAGCGGCGCTTTCGGGGCCCAGCTCGATGACTGCGTCTCCCTTTTTGCAGTTCTTGATGAGGCCGGTCGTGGCCCCGACGGCAGTTGCGATGTCTCCCTTGCCTTGGGCCTCATGCTGAAGGAATGCGAAAGCGGCCTGATCGAATTCGGCCCCGTGCCGGGTCGAGCGCTGCATCTCTTGCCGGCGCGTGGCCATCGCCGCCAGCACTTCGCGGATTTCGGATTGAAAGCGCTGGCTGTCCTGGCGGTGCTCGTTGATCAGCGACTGCAATTCGCTCTTCATGCGCGCCAGAGCCGAGCCATCGTTGTCAAGGGAGAACTGGCTGGCGATCTTTTGATGCGCGTCGTCAACGCGGTGGACCAGTTTGCTGAGGGCCGAGTCCTTCTCATCGAGCGTGAACTCGCGCACGACCCGGTCGATCTTCACGTTGAGTTCGCCCGACAGCGAACTTTGCTGTTCGCTCAACTCGGAAATGAACCGCGAAAGCGCCCCGTCTTTGTTGTCGAGCGAAAACTGATTCAGCACCTGCTCGCGCTGGCTGCGGAGCTGCTGCTCGACCGAATCACGAATCGCGGCGAGCACGCCCCGCGACTGATCGGGGTTGAGGACGCGCATCAGCGGGCTTTCCGCGCCGACATGCGCGGACAGCGTCTTGGCCAACTGCAGGTCCTGGTCGCCGATTTGGCGACGCAGAAGCGATTCCAGCTCGCCGTCGCGCCCGATCAGGCGGTCGATCCGTTCCTGCAGCCGGCCGTCCTTTGGATCGAAGTACTGCTTGAGGGAGTCGGCCACGCAGTCGTGCACTATTTGTGCATGGCTTCCCAAGCGGTCATTCAATTCCGTCAGCAGCCGTTCGCTCTCGCGGCGAACCAGGTCGGCATCGATCTGTCCTCGAGCTTGTTTGAGCGCAAGCACGCCGATTCGCAGCGCGTTGAGCGCGAATCGATCGCGCGGCTCGCCCTCGTGAAACGTCAGCAACTCGCGGATCGTGTCTGGGTCGTCGACCCTCAGCTCAAGCGGCAGACCAAAGGGCAAGTGGCCCTGCGTGTTTGCAACCCGCGGAAAGAGCTCGCGCGGACCTTTGAGGGCCTCCGACATGGCATTCTCCTTAATCGCCTGCCTTCACGTTCCATCAGGCTCTTCATAAGACTATCGCGCAAGCCAACCGATGGGCAACGCATGGACACTAAAGGGCTGTTGGCCTGCCACTCACCTGGCCTGTTCCCCAGCCGCACCGCTCCTCACGTTGATGTTGCGACAGACCAAGTGCATACGTATCCTAAACACATCGACATCCGTTGATGCCGGCCTCATTGCCTGCCGATTCTCCCGCCGAACTGCATTGGTCTGACAGCGAATGAGCTGCTGATGACCCGCTCGCGATTCGCGTTAACTTGCCTCGTCGTCGCCGCCAGTCTGTGCTTGGCGCCCCTGTCGGTCGGAGCGGCAGAGCCTGAATTCGCGGCTAGCCAAATCGAATTCTTTGAATCCAAGGTACGGCCGGTACTGGCCGGAACGTGTCAAAAGTGCCACGGCAGCGCAACTCACAAAGGGGGCTTACGGCTCGATTCGCGCGAGGCCGCTCTCAAAGGGGGCGATTCTGGTGCGGTCATCTTTCCAGGCAATCCCGACGCCAGCCCGATGATCGAGGCGATCAATTACCGCGGGCTCGAAATGCCGCCGACCGGCAAGCTGAAACCCCGCGAGATCGAAGCGCTCGTCAACTGGGTCAAGATGGGAGCGCCCTGGCCAAAGGAGCAGCCCGCCGCCACGACGCGGTCGCGCGCCGACTTCACCATCACCGACGAAGATCGGCACTACTGGGCTTTCCAGCCCATCGGGCATCCGCAACCTGCCACGGTTCACGCGAAAGAGTGGCCCGCCAATCCGATCGACGAGTTCATCTTCGCGAAGCTCGAGGCGCAGGGACTCACGCCGAATCCGCCCGCTGAGCCGAGGGTGCTGATTCGCCGACTCTACTTCGACGTGATTGGCTTGCCGCCCACGCCGGAAGAAATCGACGCTTTCGTCGCGGATCCAAGCGAGCACGCCTACGCGGGGCTGATCGACAAGCTGCTCTCGCGAAAAGAGTTCGGCGAGCGTTGGGGCCGACACTGGCTCGACGTCGTTCGCTTCGCTCAGACCAACGGTTACGAACGCGACGCCGAGAAGCCTGAAGCGTGGCGTTATCGCGATTACGTCATCCACGCATTTAACGCGGACAAACCCTACGATCGCTTCATCGCCGAGCAGCTCGCCGGCGACGAGCTTGACGAGCCGACGGCCGAGTCGATCATCGCCACGGGCTTTTACCGGCTGGGCATTTTCGACGACGAGCCGGACAACCAGGCGGCCGCCGCGTGGGACGAAGTCGACGAAATGGTCCGCACGACGGGGTCCGCCTTCCTAGGGCTAACGCTTGGTTGTGCCCGCTGTCATAACCACATGTTCGACCCGATTCCGCAAGAAGACTATTACCGAATGGCGGCCTTCTTCCGGAACATCGAGCCCTACGGAAAAGCCCAGAGCATCACGCACCTAGGGACGAACGAGGCGGGCATCTTCACGCCGATCGTCACGCAGTCGCAATTTGCCGCGTGGAAGGGACGCCGAGCCGAGCTGTCGCCGCAAATCGCCAAGGTCAAGGCGAAGCTTGCCAAGCTGCCCAAAGGGACAAAACGCGCCGAGCGGCAGGCCCTTGTGGCCGAGCTAGCGAAACTCAAACAGTCGCAAGATTCGCTGCTCGAAACAGCGCTTTCGGTCCGCGAGTGTGGCCCGCCGCTGCGCGAGACACGCGTGCTGATTCGCGGCAACGTGGCCAGTCCCGGCAAACGTGCCGAGCCGCGGTTCTTGACGATCCTCGGTGGCAACGCCCCGAAGGCGACGCCCGTTTCGTTTGAAAGCGCTGCCGGAGAACACTCCCTCAAACCGATGCTGGCGCAGTACGGCTTGCATCCGACGATGGGACTGCGGCGAGAGCTGGCAAAGTGGATCGCCAACAAGGACAACCCGCTCACCGCGCGGGTGATGGTCAATCGCATCTGGCAGGAATACTTCGGCCGCGGCATCGTCCGCTCGACCGACAACTTTGGCCGGGCGGGAGTGCCGCCGACGCATCCAGACCTCCTGGCGTGGCTGGCCCGCGACTTCGTCGACGGCGGCTGGCGGATCAAGCGGATCCACAAGCAGATTTTGCTCTCAAAGGCGTATCGGATGTCGTCGACCGCTACGAACGCAAAGGCCCGCGCGACGGACGCCGACAACGACCTCTTCTGGCGACAGAATTTGCGGCGGCTCGACGCCGAGGCGATTCGGGACTCGATGTTGGCCGTCAGCGGCCACCTGAACCCGGCAGAGGGCGGTCGCGGAATCTTTCCGCCCCTGTCGAAGGACGTGCTGGCGACGCAATCCCGCCCGGGCCTCGGCTGGGGCACAAGCAGCGCCGAAGAGCAGTCGCGGCGGAGCGTCTACATTTATCTCAAGCGGACGCTGATGGTGCCGTTCCTCGAAACGTTCGACTACACGAACACGGCCGAAACGGTTGGCACCCGTCCGGTCACCACTGTCGCGCCGCAGGCCCTGCTCTTGCTCAACAGCGAGTTCGCCGATCTGCAGGCCAAAAACCTTGCCGAGCGCGTTCGTCGGGAAGCCGGCAGGACGGCCGACAAACAGATTGAACGGCTCTTTCGCATTGCGCTCGGTCGCATGCCTACGGCGCGCGAAACCAAAATCGCCAACGAATTACTCCAACGAAAAACGGAACCGGACGGCGCGGCCGACCCGCTGCGGTCACTGTGCCTGGTGGTGCTCAATTTGAATGAATTCATTTACGTCGACTAAGTCGCCCCATTGGCGAGCAGGTGATTGAATGAGCGACGGTTCGTCAGACCCCGGAACTCTACGCGGATTCTGTGGCAGAACGCGGCGCGAGTTTTTGTGGGATGCGGGAGCCGGGTTCACCGGCGTCGCGCTCACCGCAATGCTCGACCGGGACGGCTTCTTCGGCGGACGCGTGCTCGCCGGCACGATGCCTCCCGGCCGCTCGCTCGATCGGCCGCTTGCTCCGCTTCCGGCTCCATTCGCCGCCAAGGCCAAGCGGTGCATTTTCCTGTTCATGTATGGCGGTCCATCTCAGATGGACCTCTTCGACTACAAACCCGAGCTGCAGAAACGGCATGGGCAGACGGTCAACGTCGAATTCCGCCGGGGATTCGTGGCAGCGCAGACACTGCTGGGCTCAAAGCGACGATTCGCCAAGCACGGGCAATCGGGGCAATGGTGCTCCGACGCGCTCCCGAATGTCGCACGCCAGATGGACAAGCTGGCGGTGATCAAATCGCTGCAGATGGATTCCTTTGCCCACGGCTCGGCGCTATTGCAGATGAACTCGGGCCGAATTCTCCAAGGGCATCCGTGTCTGGGATCGTGGGTGAACTATGGACTCGGCACGCTCAACGAAAACTTGCCGGGATTCGTGGTGATGCTCGACCCGCGGGGCGGACCCATCTCTGGCGCCGCAAACTGGATGAGCGGATACATGCCCGCGGCCTACCAGGGAACCGTGCTCCGCTCGACCGGTCAGCCAATCCTCAACCTCGCGCCGGCAAGCGGCATCGACCGCGATTGGCAGCGGGCCCAGGTGCAGACCATCAACGCCCTCAACGCCGAGCATATTGCGTCGCGGCCCGGTTATTCAGAGTTGCAGGCGCGAATCTCCGCGTACGAGCTGGCTTTTCAATTGCAGTCGACGGCCCCCGAGGCGCTCGACTTGTCGCTCGAGACCCGCGCGACGCAGGAGCTCTACGGCCTCAACGATCCCAAGCCGCCGCACAAATTCTCGCTGGGCAGCGCACCGTTCGGCCGGCAGTGTCTGATCGCCCGACGGCTGATCGAGCGCGGCGTGCGGTTCGTCCAGATTTATCACGGCGGCGGCCACAACGACGAAAATTGGGACGCCCACTCCAACGTTGACAATAACCTGCAGATTCACTGCCCCGAAATCGACAAGCCGATTGCCGGGCTACTGGCCGACCTCGAGCAGCGTGGCCTTCTCGACGAGACACTGGTAATTTGGGGCGGAGAGTTCGGTCGTCAGGCCGTGTCGCAAGGCGGGCTCGGTCGCGACCACAACCCCAAGGGCTTTACGTACTGGATGGCAGGCGGCGGCATCAAACCGGGCATCAGCTACGGCGAGACCGACGAAATCGGCCACGAAGCCGTCGTCAACCGCCGGCACATCCGCGACCTGCACGCGACCATTCTACACGCGATGGGCTTCGACCATCGCAAACTGTCGTTTTTCCACAACGGTTTGAACCAACGGCTCACCGGCGTAATCGAGGCCGAGCCCATTCATGAGATTCTGGCATAATCCCGCCCATAGTCGCCGGAACTGTCTTTCGGAGATCCTCACGATGCACAACCGAGTCTGTAACACACTCGCCGCGCGCGCCGTTTTGGCGGCAGCAGGTCTTCTCGCGATAGCTCCGGGGACGCGAGGGAACGACACGCCGGCCGAACATCCCCTCAACGTTCCGCCCTCCGGCTTTGTCGCGCTCTTTAACGGTAAGGATCTGACGGGCTGGAAAGGGCTCGTGCTGAATCCCAAGCTGCGCCCCACGTTGTCGCCCGAAGAACTGGCCGAGCGGCAACAGAAGGCTGACGAGAAGATGCGCAAGCACTGGAAGGTCGTCGACGGAGTGCTGATGTTTGACGGCGCGCCCTTCAATATGTCTGACAACATCTGCACGGACAAAAAGTACCGCAACTTCGAGATGCTGGTCGATTGGAAGATCGAAAAAGGGGGCGACAGCGGCGTCTATCTGCGGGGCTCGCCACAGGTGCAGATCTGGGACCCGGATGATCCAACGCAAGTGAAGAATGGCGCCGAGAAAGGCTCGGGAGCCCTCTGGAACAACGAGAAGAACGAGAGGTTTCCGCTGGTCCGGGCCGACAACCCGATCGGCGAGTGGAACACGTTCCGCATCCGGATGGTCGATGACCGCGTGTCGGTCTGGCTCAACGGCAAGCTCGTCACCGACAACGTGGTGATGGAAAACTACTGGGACCGCAAGCGCCCGATCTTTCCCGAGGAGCAGATCGAATTGCAAAATCACAACCATCCGCTCTACTTCCGCAACATCTTCATCAAGGAGCTGCCGTAGCATGGCGTCGGTCGATTGGTACTATCACCGGCCCGGCTGCACGACGTGCGGAAAGTCGCAGGCCTTCCTCGAGCGCAAAAAACTCGCGGTCAAGGAGCAGGTCAACGCAGCCAAAATCCGCTTCGAGCCCAAGCAGGCGCTCGAGCTGGTGCGGCAAGCGGGACGCGTGGTGGTCGCTAAGGGAAAAAAGGTAGTCGACTTCGACATGAAGCGCAATCCCCCCGATGATGAGACGCTTCTGGCCCACATCCTGGGGCCGAGCGGCAAACTGCGGGCGCCCATCATTCGCCGTGGCTCGACACTGTTGATCGGATTCGCCGAGGACGAGTTCGCGAAGGTGCTCGGCACAAAGTAGCGGCCGGGCGAGCGGCGGGTGTCAGCCCGCCGGTTCTCGAATATCCGAAGGGACCCGGCCAAACGTGGACCTCGCCGATAAAGTCGCCATCATCACAGGAGGCGGAAAGCGGATCGGTCGCGCCCTCTGCCTGGCCCTCGCGGACGCGGGCTGCTCGGTCCTCGTCCACTATTCTCACTCGGCGGACGAGGCTCAAGACGCCGTCAAACAGATTGCCGCGGCGGGAGGAAAAGCCGAATGCGTCGGGGCGAACTTTCAAGATCCCGTGCCGGCTGCCTCGAAGGTCGTGGCGGCTGCCTACGATCACTTCGGCCGCGCCGACGTTCTGATCAACAGCGCCGCGATCTTTGAGGCGGCCTCGCTGGCTTCGACCACCGAGTCACAGTGGGATCGACACTTCGCCATCAACCTCAAGGCGCCGGCCTTCCTCTGCAAGGAGTTCGCCGCTCGGCACAAGAGCGGCCAGCCGGCAGCGATCATTAACATCGCCGACTGGCGCGGGCTGAAACCGGCGCCCGGCAATTTCTCTTACACGTTGACCAAGGCGGCTCTCGTGGCGATGACGGGCCTGTTGGCCCTGGAGTTGGCTCCGGACATCCGCGTCAACGCCGTCGCCCCCGGCTCGATCCTGCCGCCGCCCGGCGCCGGGTCTGACTTCCTCAAACGCCTGAACCAGCAGATTCCCCTCAAGCGACATGGCGAGCCGGAAGACATCGCAAGCACCGTGCTCTATCTCTTGCGCTCGGATTTCGTGACGGGCGAAGTCGTCTGCGTCACGGGTGGCCAGCAGCTCCTCTGAGTTATTCTGTAACCCCGGTAATTCTGGCGGCAGGGCAAGCGCGAGGACCGATTTGGGTCTGGCGTGAACCCGCGGCCGTGCCGAAAATGCAAAGACCGGCTAATTGCCCCCCCGCGCTCCTTGATCAGCGGGTCCGCCGAGAAACTCGATGTCCGACCAGATCCGCATCAACGGCCTCTTCCTACGCACGATCATCGGGATCAACCACGATGAGCGGGAGCACAAGCAGGATGTGCTGATCAACCTGGCGCTCGACGTCGACACGCGGCCGGCCGCGCGCACGGACCGGATCGAGGACGCAGTCAACTACCGCACCATCACCAAGAACGTGATCGACCTGGTCGAGAACTCGCAATTCTTCCTGGTCGAACGCATGGCCGACGAGATTGCCCGGCTGTGCCTGAGCGATTCCCGGGTCGAAGCGGTGCGCGTCAGCATCGAAAAGCCGGCCGCGTTGCGCTTTGCCCGCTCGGTCGGCGTCGTGATTCGTAGAACGCGTGCGGATGTCTGACCACAGGACCAACCGTGCGTATCTGTCGCTGGGCTCAAACATCGAGCCGGAAAAAAACCTTCCCGCGGCCGTCCGCGAACTGGCCGCCTTGGGCCGCGTGCTGACCCTGTCGAGTGTCTGGGAATCGGCCCCGTTCCCGGCTCCGGATGCGCCTGTGCGAGTCGCTGGCAACGCAGGTCCAAGTTTCCTGAATGCGGCCGTGCTGTTGGAGACGGAGCTTTCGGCGCCTGAAATCTACGACAGGGTGATCTCGGTGATTGAACGCAAGCTCGGGCGAGTCCGCGATCCGCGCAACAAGAACGCGCCGCGCACGATCGATATCGATTTGTCGCTCTTCAACAATAAGGTGCTCGAGTTCGCGGGGCGGCGTGTCCCCGACCCCGATATCCTCAAGCGACCCTTCGTCGCCGTTCCCCTGGCGGAGCTCGACCCCGACTACGTGCATCCAATCGAGTGCCGTCGGCTCGCCGAGATCGCGATGACCTGGAAGTCGAACGACCTTCGTCAGCGAGCGGACGTCAAACTCCAATAGCCAAGAGAGGCGTCGCCACAGGGGAGATTTCGCGAATCCGACCGATTACCATGCGCCAAGCGGCCAGCCGTAGAAGATATTGGCTGAGTTCGGCGTGCCGTACGTATTGTCGAACGAATACGGCGTGACGTACCCGTATTGCGGCACCTGCGATTGGCTGGTGCTGGGGTATGGCATCTGGTTGAGCATCAGTCCCAAGGCGGCCTGGCTGCGGTACGAGGGATTCGCAGCATACTCCGCCCAGCTGAACGGGATCGATCGATAGACTTCCGCGTAGCTGGGGCGTCGAACTGGTGCGGCAGAATGAGTCGGCCCCGGAATGATCCGCAACTGCCCGGACGAGGTGGCGCCGGGTGCGGGCTCGTAAGTGCTCGACGTTGGCTTTGAGCCCGGTTCCTGCGGTGCAGGAACTGGCTTCGGCTGAGCCGCTTGGGCCAACGTGAACTTCGTGGCTGGCAAGATGCGGATTTGCCACGAGTCGCCCCCCTTGTCGGCGGCCGAAGCCGAGGTCACGAGTCCGGCAGCCAGGCAGCAGGCGACCCCCACCGACAGGACCGAAATCCGCCGGACGTGCCCCACCGCGTTGTGGGCACGGGGGGCCGTCAGGCGGACTGGAATCCCGGAAGTCTCACGCGCAGTCATAGTTATGCTCGATCTTTGAGATGTGAACCGTGAACGATCTGATTTTGTCGATAATTCCCATATTATCTATCTTGACTAACCGTGGTCAATAAGTGAGGACCGCCAATGTGGCCGGGGCCAGATGGACGTCGCGGGGGCCGTTGACCGCTGTCGACGACTGGGTCTAAAGTAAATGCTCGCCCAGAGTTGTAGCTCTTCGCAGTTTTTGATTCGTAGACAAGGCGCCTGACTTGTCAGCCAAAGCCTGGGGCGGTCGTTTTCAGCAAGCCACCGATCCGCGAGTCGAGCGTTTTACCGAATCGATTAGTCTCGATCGCCGCCTGGCCGCTATAGACATTCGCGGCTCAAAAGCCCATGCCCAGATGCTCGCACAGGTGGGGTTAATCACGAGCGCAGAGTGCCACGCAATCGTCGCTGCTCTCGACGACATCGGAAACGAAATCGAAGCGGGGACATTCCCCTTTCACACCGATCTTGAAGACATCCACATGCATGTCGAGCAGGCCCTGATAGCTCGCACCGGGGATATTGGACGCAAGCTGCACACAGGTCGCAGCCGTAACGATCAGATCGCCACGGACCTCAAGCTCTTCGCGCGCGAGGCTGCCGCGCGAATCGACGCGCTGCTCGAAAACTTGCAACGAGCCTTTGTCGGCCGCAGCGCACGCGACCTGGATGTCGTCATTCCCGGTTACACGCATCTGCAGCGGGCGCAGCCCGTGATGGTCATCCACTACTGGCTCGCGTACTGCGAAAAACTGGAGCGGGACCGCGGCCGACTCAGCGACGCAATCAAGCGACTCAACTTCTCTCCGCTGGGGGCGGCGGCGCTCGCCGGCACCACATTGCCCATCGATCGCGAGCTGACCGCGAAGCTGCTCGAATTCAGCGCCCCGGCGGCCAACAGCCTCGACATCGTGGGCGATCGCGATTTTCTTGTCGAGTTCCTGTTCGCCCTTTCGCTGGCGGCGATCCATTTGAGCGGCTGGGCCCAGGAATGGATTGTGTGGTTTTCGACGGAGTTCGGATTTCTGAAACTGCCCGATGCGATGACGACCGGCTCCTCGATCATGCCGCAAAAGCGAAATCCGGACGTGCTCGAGTTGATCCGCGCCAAATCGGCTCGCGTGATCGGAGCGCTGACGCAGGGACTGTTCCTGCTCAAAGATCTCCCTCTGGCCTACAACCGCGATCTGCAGGAAGACAAGACTCCCCTGTTCGAGGCCTGCGATACGCTTTCCGCATGTCTCGAACTGGCCGCTGACCTGGTCGCGGGGGCCGAATTGCAGGGCGAGCGAATTGCGGCGCGGCTTGAGGAGGGGTTCCTCGATGCGACCGCCCTGATGGAATACCTGATCCGCCGCGGCGTGCCGATGCGCTCGGCACACGAGATTGTCGGCAAACTGGTCGCCGGCTGCGAGGCCGAGGGGCGCCGTCTCTCACAGCTTCCGCTCGATCGGCTGCAGTCGGCTTGCGACAAAATCGGGCCAGACGTTGCGGGCGTGCTGGGAGTTGAGAACGCAGTGAATGCGCTCTCAAGCTACGGCTCGGGCGGACGCGGTCCAGTGCTCCAACAGCTGGCTCGCTGGCAGGTGAAGCTCGGAATGCATGCGTAACATCCGCCTCACGCTGGCGTACGACGGCACCGGCTATGTCGGCTGGCAGAATCAACCGAACGGAGTCTCGGTGCAGTCGGTCGTCGAGGCGGCAATCCACGAGTTCAGCGGGATGAAAGCCTCGCTGATCGCAGCCGGCCGCACCGACGCGGGTGTCCACGCGCTCGGACAGGTCGCCAACTTCAAAACCGAATCGGCAATCCCCTGCCAAGGCTTTCGCGCAGGCCTGCAGGCCTATCTGCCGCGCGATGTGCTGCTCGTCGACGTCGACGAAGTGCCACTCGACTTTCACGCGACTTACGCTGCTAAACGCAAGCGCTATCGTTACGTCATCCTGAACGCGCGAGCGTCGCATCCCTTTTTGCGCAGCTACGCGCACGAGCATCACGCGGCTCTGGACGATCGCGAGATGCATGCCGCCGCGCAAGCCCTCGTTGGCACGCACGACTTTCGCGCATTCGAGACGGAGCATCCCAACACGGCCAGTAGCGTTCGCACAGTGTTCGAGTTGAGCGTCCGACGATTTGCCGAATGGATCGCATGGAACGCATGCCGTACCGACGCTGCTGGCGTTGGGCCTAACGAACCGTCGCAGTCCGAAGGCGACTTCATCGCCATCGACATCGTCGCTGATGGGTTCTTGTACAACATGGTCCGCACGATCGCCGGCACACTGATCCGCGTCGGACAGAAGAAGTGGGATGCCGATCGGGTGCGCAAAATCCTCGAGCGCGGCACACGCCCTGACGCCGGTCCGACGGCTCCCGCGTGCGGCTTGTATCTGGTCCGCGTCGACTATGGAGAGGCGGAAACGTGAAATTCCGCGTCGCGCACGTCATCACGCGACTGATCATCGGTGGCGCGCAAGAAAACACGCTGCTGACTGTCGAAGATCAGCACCGGCTGTTTGGCGACGAGGTCACGCTGATCAGCGGACCGGGGCTCGGTCCGGAGGGTTCGCTGGTCGAGCGGGCCCAAAAGGACGGGCTCGACCTGCGGATCATTCCCGAACTTCGCCGCAGCATTCATCCGTGGCGCGATTGGAGCAGCTATCGCCGGCTCGTGGCGATCTTACGAGAGATTCGCCCGCAGGTTGTGCACACCCACAGCTCCAAGGCCGGCATCTTGGGTCGCATGGCGGCCGCCCGTCTCGGAATTCCCGCAGTCCACACAATTCACGGAGCGTCGTTCCACTACGGGCAAAATCCGCTCGCCCACCACAGCTACATCCTCGCGGAGAAGTGGGCGGCACGGCGCTGCGCGAAATTCATCAGCGTCTGCGACGCGATGACTGACCAATACGTGAAGGCCGGCATCGCTGCGCGCGACCGATTCGTGACGATCTACAGCGGCATGGAAGTGGAACCCTTTCTCAATCCGCCACGACCACGCGAAGAGTTGCGGCGAGAATTGGGCCTTCGCCCCGAGCACGTCGTGATCACCAAAGTCGCACGGCTCTTTCATCTCAAAGGGCACGAATGCGTGATCGCCGCGGCCAGCCGCGTCGCCAAGGAGCACCCCAACGTCCGTTTTGTGTTCGTCGGCGACGGAATCTTGCGCAAGCAGTTCCGCGATCAAATCGAGCGGGCCGGGCTGAGCGAGTTCTTTGTGTTTGTTGGGCTCGTTCCGCCGCAACGTGTTCCTGAACTGATCCACGCGTCAGACGTTATCGTGCACGCGAGTTATTGGGAGGGATTGGCACGCGTCCTGCCGCAAGCACTGATCGCCGGCAAACCCGTCGTCAGCTACGACGTCGACGGGGCTAAAGAAGTCGTGATTCCGGGCGAAACCGGCTATCTCTTGCCGCCGCGCTCTGTGGAGGAGTTGGCCTCTGCCCTCTGCGAACTTGTGGGAGATCCGGCGCTCCGCGATCGCTTAGGCCGCACAGGCCGCGAGCGATTCGTCGAGCAATTCCGGCATGAAACCATGACTCGGCGGATTCGCGAGGCCTATGCTTCGGTAGTCACCCCCTGAAAGGCGGACACGCCCACCCACTCGCCGGGAGACTCAGCCAAGTCTACCGGAATGCCGTTTGCTTACCCATCTTAACTTGCCATCGCAGGGACCCGCGACCACACTGGTAGCGCATTATCCCGGTTCGACGGGCCAGATTCCCACAGTCCAGATCTGCAACAGGGGAGTTCAAACGATGCCGCACAAACCATGGTCCTCTCTCCGGGCTTGCTTTCTATTTGCCACTGCGACCGCAGCGCTGGCGGCAAGTGTCTCGCTCGGCGCGGCCCGCGGGGCCGATCAGCCGACGATGACAAGTCTCGACGAAGTCGACGGCGATTACGCGTTTCAGGGCGAATACTACGGAACGCTGGCCCGCACGGGCGGAGGACCTTGGGAAACGATCGGCCTGCAGATCGCCGCCCAAGGCGCCGGCGATTACCTAGCGAGGGAATACCCGGGAGGCCTGCCTGGGTTGGGCTGGCGAGGTGAGGTGCCAACGATCTTGCGCGGCCGACGTGAACCAGATCGCTTGCAGCTGTTTGGCGGCGAAATGGGTTTCATCGTGGCCGACAACATGGCGTGGCGGATCGACGAAAACCAGGAAATCCACAGTTGGATCCAAAAGGTCAACCGCATCAGCCCGACCCTCGGCATGTCCCCGCCGACTGGTGCGACCGTGCTGTTCCGTGGGGGTTCGACCGAGTCCTTGGTAAACGCACAGCTCACCGCGGACAGATTGCTCAAACCGGGGTTTTCGAGCAGCGACAGTTACCAGGACTACTTCCTGCACGTCGAATTCCAGTGTCCCTATATGCCCTGCGCTCGGGGACAGGCGCGAGGAAACAGCGGCGTCTATCTGCAGTCGCGCTACGAGATTCAGATCCTCGATTCGTTCGCCTTGGCAGGAAACTCGAACGAATGCGGCGGCATTTACAATTTCCGCCGGCCCGACGTCAACATGTGCCTGCCGCCGCTCGTCTGGCAGACGTACGACGTCGATTTTCGCGACGCGCGCTGGACGGTCGCCGGGTCCTGTCCCGGCTGTCCTCCTCGTGATGCCACGAAGACCGAGGACGCGATGGTCAACGTCTGGCAGAACGGTTATCCCATCCACGAACAAATCGCCATCCCGCATCCAACCGGGAATGGCAAACCCGAATCGCCAAATCTGCTGCCGATCTACTTCCAGCAACATGGCAGCCCAGTCCGATTTCGCAATATTTGGCTGATCTTGAACACGAAGGACACGAAGCACTACGTTCCGCAGCTGCCGCTGAAGGTCTATCAGCATCCGGGCGACTCTTACGGGACGGTTTGGCTCCATCTGCCCCACGCTCACTGAGACGGGGCGACGAGTTTGGATCGAGCCGCTGGCACTGCGCAGCGAGCTGTGCTGCAACTCTCAAGCTGCGTGCACGCGAGGCGCCCGCTACACAATCCGGGCCTGGTGCGGTAGAAGGGAAGGATGCCCAGGCACGTCCGTTTATCGTCTGAAGTGAGCGCCGCCGCCGTCGCGCATCTGAGGGCATCCGACCCCGTCATGGGGCAAATCATCGCCTCGGTCGGGCCGTTCGGACTCAAGCCGATGCGGAACCGCTTTCACGCGCTCGTCCGCTCGATCATCAGTCAGCAAATCTCCAGCAAAGCGGCCGCCTCGATTCGTCAGAAGCTCGAGACGATCGTCGAGCCTTACGGCGGCATGACGCCCGAGTCGCTACTGCATCTCTCGACCGCGCAGATGCGCAAGGCTGGGCTCTCGCCGCAGAAGCAGGCGTACCTTCGCGAGCTGGCCCGGCGCGTGCACAAGCGTGAGGTGCGCCTCGAGCGGCTGCACCACTTGTCGGACGAAGATGTGATCGCCGAACTGATTCAGGTGAAGGGCATCGGACGCTGGACGGCCCAGATGTTTTTGATCTTCACGCTGGGGCGGGCCGACGTCTTTCCGCACGACGATCTGGGTGTGCGTGCCGCGATCAAGCGGTTCTACGGACTGGACGAGCTGCCCGACAAAGAGACGTCTCACCGCATTGCCGCGGCCTGGCGACCGTACGCGACTGTAGCCAGTTGGTACTGCTGGCGGAGCCTGTCGCTGCCCTCCGAGCCGCTGTGATCGAAACGCGGTGATCAAAAGCCCGCCGTCGCAGAATCCGCGCGTCGATGGGAGGCGCATGTCTGAAAGATCGCGCACCTCAGTAAGCGGTTCTACTTTGCCTAAAGTCCCAGCAATCTCGCGACCGATAAGGCGCCTGAGCCTCTCTTTGCGCGCGATTCTGCTCAACGCGGCGCTGCGTCTCGTTTTCACCGGAGCGTTCTCTTGAAGCCGTTGCGATTGCTGGTTGCGATTGCGCTGCTCTTTGCCGTCGGCCACTGCCTGGCCGCGGGGAACAAGCCGCAGAAGCCGGCAAAAGAGAAGCCGCCCAGCGCGCCTCTCCCCAGTTTCGACCTGGTGACCAAAGAGGTGAAGCGGCAGCTGGCCCTCGATTCGGAGTATCAAGAGGGGGATCTGCTCACGGCGCCGAAGGTCGAAAAAATCCTCTCGAAGCTCGAAAAGGTCAACTGGAAGGTCGCCGACGCGCGCGAGATCGTGCGGCTCGTCCTCTCTGACACTGACTGGTTGGCCGTGCGACTTTCGGCCGGCGACGGCAAGGCCTTCATGCGACAGATTGCCCGCATGCCTGGTGGCTACGACCGGGTCGATCGGCTCCGGAACCTGCCCAATGGCGAGAATCTGGTCACAGACTTCATCGAGGGGCCGGAAGGCTTCAAGATGATCGAATACATGACCACGACGCAGGGCGGGCGCAACCTCGGCGATTACTTGTCCGAAGACGAAAATGGAGCCGACTTTAACAAGCGAACAGGCCGAATCTACACCGAGCAGGATTTACTCCGGCGATTGAAGGAGAGCTACGACGCCGAAGAAGCCCGCCGCAAAGGCGTCGATCCCAAGCCGTCGAAGCCGGGCAAGTTGACCGCCAAAAACAAGTGGAAGCCAAAGTCGACTTCCAAGTCGCCCCGCCCGTCGCGCCCCGCGCCTGCACCCGAAGCCGAAGAGCCGATGGCCCCGCCGGAGTTCCAAGACGGCATCCCTCAGCCGTAAGTCATCGCGGCGTGGCGTTCAGCGGCGATTGGCAGCGTTCAGTCCGTGGTCGCCCACGCGTCCGCGTAGGACAAGCGGTAGGCTTGGTAGATCGCCGGATATTTCGCCTGCAGCGTTTTGAGCGAAATGTCGCTCGCGACCAGCCTGCCTTTGAGCATGAAGATCGAGAACGTCACCTTCCGCGTGCCGGCGTAATGCACGGTCAGGATCTCGTCGCGCCCCTTCAGCGAAACGATAACTCGGGACTTGCGGGGCGCGGTGCCCGTTGATTTCTCCGTCTTCTCGCCGGTCTTCGGATTTGCACCGTCACTTTTACCGCCCTCCGCTTTGCCCGCCGCGCGCTCGCCGGTGAATTCCATCGTCCCTTTGTTGTCGCCCAGCTCGAATTCGAGGTTGCCTTTGATTACGTGCCCCTCGAGTTTGGCCTTGTAGACGCCCTTGAACTTTCGTCCGTTGCGCTCGGCGTCGATCTTCCAACTGAGCTGCTCGCCGTCGAGCTTCAAGTCCTGAGCGGGATGCTCGCCGAAGCGGCCCGCGTAAGTCCCCTTCAGGTTTTCACCATCAACCGCGAGTTTGAGGGTCGACTCAATCGGGTTGCCGTTGGCTCCTTCGAGTTTCAACTTCCAGGTTCCCGCGACGTCGTCGAGGTCCACGCCGCGCTTGGCTGTCCAGGGGAGCGGCAGCGAATTGTCTTCGATCATCACGTCGATGTTGCCGTTGATCTCATCCTTGACGAGCTTGCCGTGGAATTTGGCGCGGATTTTCTGCTCGTTGAATTTCCCCTCGGCGTCGAAAGAGATCTCGCCTTTCTCGAACTTTCCGTTGGAAATCGGCACGGTCTGCCCGGACCGCCGATACGTCCCGGTGAGCTTGCCGTCTTTATTCGTGAGCTTGAGCACGCTGCGGTTGAGCTGCCCCTCCAGCTCGCGCGACCAGACCCAGGTTCCCGTCGGATCGCTCTTCTCGTCCGCGCGGACCGGTGCGCCGGTCAACATGCCCGCGGATGCAAGGACCACCAACAACCGGGCCGAAAGGCGCTGGCTCATCGTCGTTCTCCCGAACGAATCGCTCCAAAGCTGCACACGCGGCCGGCAAGCTCCAGCCAGTGGCCGCAACGCGTGACGGCGAAATCCTAGCCTTGGCCCTAAGTGTGAGCAAGACGAGTCGCAACCCCGTGACTGGGTCAAAATTGCAACCCCCAAATGGCTCCAGTACGATCACGGCGCTGCCGCGACTTCTCAAAAAGAGACATCCATGCGCTTTATCGCCGCAAAATCCTTCGCGCTTCGCTGCGCCGTCGGCCTCCTGTCGATCGAACTCGTTTGGATCGCTGCCGGCTCCCTTCCCGCCCAGGAAAGAGGACGGCCCGAGCGCGTCTATTACAACCTGCTGAACCCTTGCGGATTGGCGATTCAGCCTGGTACCGATTACGTCTTCATCTCCACGCGGTTTGGCATTTACCGCTACGACCCCAACTACAAACAGCCGGCAGAGCACAAGGCGGGCATCGAAATTGATGGCTACCCGAAACAGGTCGATGTCTTCGGCACCGGGCCGAAATACGAGATCGGGCCACTCGGGTTGGCCTTTTTCGATCGCAGTCATCTCGTCGTGGGCGACGGCAGCCGCAAAAAGGGGGAAGACGTCGTGCGGGTCTACAAGCTTCCCGCAACTCCGCCGGCCTCCGACGAATGGATTAAGGAGGACGCCGCCGAATTCACGCTGGGTCCGATCAAGGCGGGCGATGATTCCTCGACCGGAGAGGGGGATTTCTTTGGCGTTGCAGTCGGACATGACGCGATCTGGGTCACTTGCCACGGAGACGAAACGAAGGGTTGGATCGCCAAGAGCGAAGTCAAAGACGGCAAGCCCGGGCCGCTCAAGCCGACGATTGCGACCAAACCGGCCACGCAAGTTGCCGCTCCCGGTCCAATCACCTTCACGCTCGATAGCAAGGAGTTGGTCGTCGGCCTGATGGGCGATCTGAATTCCGAAGAGAAAGACAGCGTGGTCGCCTTCTTCGATCCGGCTGACGGCACCCTCAAACGCAAAATGAAAGCGGACCTCTACGACGTCACCGGCCTGGCCTATAGCCCCAAGACCAAAAAGCTCTACGCCACCGACTTCGCCTGGAAGAAACCGAGCGAAGGCGGGCTATTCGAACTGACTGCCGATGGGGACAAAATGAAAGCCACGCGGATTGTGGCGCTCGTCAAGCCGTCGGCCCTGGCGTTCGACCCGGCCGGACACCTGTACGTGTCGGTCTTCGAAACCCAGCTTGATCCGGGCGAAAAGGCTCGGGCGCAAGATCCCGGGGCTCTCCTGTATATCAAGCCGGGACTTTGACAAGCCTCCGCAGCCTGAAGGCTGCAGATTTCGTGAACTCCGAGCTTTACGAAGTTTGGACGCTGAGTCGGCCATCTAGTCCGCCTTTTGGCAGAGTGATAGCATTGACTGATGATCTTCGTTCTGGATAACTACGATTCGTTCACCTACAACCTCGTCCAGCGCCTGGGCGAGATCGACGCGAGTCTCGATATCCGTGTCGCCCGCAACGACCAGATCACGCTGGGGGAAATCGAGGCGCTGAAGCCCGAGCGGATTATCATCTCGCCCGGGCCTTGCACGCCGAACGAAGCCGGCATCTCGAAGCAGGTGATCGAGCACTTCGGGCCGTGTATGCCGGTGCTGGGCGTGTGCCTGGGGCACCAGTGCATTGGCGAGACGTACCACGGCCGCGTGATCCGCGCCGAGCGTTTGATGCACGGCAAGGTGTCGAACATTCATCACGACGGCCAGGGGCTGTTTGCCGGGCTGAAGAACCCGTTTTCCGCCACGCGCTATCACAGCCTGGCCATCCCGCCGCACGCGCTGCCGGCCGATCTTGAATTGTGCGCCTGGACAGCCGATGACGATTTTCCCCGCGAAGTGATGGGGGTGCGTCATCGGCGGTATCCGGTGCACGGCGTCCAGTTTCACCCGGAGAGTTTTCTCACCGACGGCGGCATCGATCTGTTGCGAAACTTTCTGCACGCGCGGACAGCCGGATGCTCAGCGTAGCCGATGCCCTCAACGCCGTCCTCCGCGAGGCGCGCCCCCTGCTCCCGGTCTCCGTCGCGCTGGCCGATACCCTCGGCCTGGTGACGGCCGAAGCCGTGGTGTCGGACGTCGACTCTCCTCCTTTCGACAAAGCGCTGATGGATGGTTTCGCCGTGCGTGCGGCGGACCTCGGCGCCTCCGAGACTCGGTTGCGAATTCTCGAGCACGTCACCGCCGGCATGGTCTCCGCGAAAGCGGTGACGGCCGGCACGGCAACACGAATCATGACCGGCGCGCCCCTGCCCGAGGGGGCCGATTGCGTGATCAAAGTCGAGGACACCCGAATCGAGCGCGCTGGCCAATCGATCGTCGGCGGAACGGTCGTCACGCACGCGAGTGGGCAGCCGGGAATGAACATCGTTCGCCGCGGCGCGTCTATAAA
>DASPSM010000425.1:0-2749 GCA_035623955.1 Planctomycetaceae bacterium | reverse complement strand
CGACATGCGCGACTTTGTGCGGCCCGGCGCTTTCGACCTGGCGATCAACGTCTTCACGTCGTTCGGGTATTTCGACGACGCAGCCGAAAATCGCCGCGTGCTGGAAAACATCTTCGCCAGCCTCATGCCGGGCGGGGTCTTTCTTTTCGACCATATCGGCAAAGAGATCATCGCGGGCAAATTCCAGCCGACGCAAGCCGACACGCAGCCGGACGGTTCGGTGATCATCCAACGACGGACGGTCATCGATGATTGGTCGCGGATTGACGTCGAATGGATCGTGCTCGAGGGAAACCGCGCCTCGAGCTACCGCATGCGCCACTGGCTCTATTCCGCCCGGGAATTCCGCGACCTGCTGACGAGCGTCGGCTTCAGCGAGATCGCCATCTACGGCGGCTTCGACGGTTCGCCGTACGGACCTGGTTGCCAGCGGCTGATTGCCGTCGCAAAGAAGCCGCGCGAGTAAGCCCGGGCGCGGCCGCGGCCAGGTTCAGCCGGCGTTCAGCAAGTCTTCGCGGCCGTTAATCTCCTGCTTGACTTGACGAACATATTCGTTATGCTGGCTCTCGCGTACGAACATATTCGTCATCCCTGCCTGAGGTCCCCGCGAACATGCCCAGAAATCCGTCGAGCCGGCCCAATGATGTCGAGTTGGCCATCCTGCGCGTGATCTGGAACAAGAAGGCGTGCACCGTGCGGGAGGTGCACGACGCGCTGCGGGCCGAGCGGAACACCGGCTACACCAGCACGCTCAAGATGATGCAGGTGATGTGCGACAAGGGGCTGCTCAAGCGGGACGACTCCCAGCGACCGCAGGTCTATCGGCCGGCCATTCCCCAGGAACAAACGCAGAAAAAAATCGTCCGCGACCTCGTCAACACAGTATTCGGAGGCTCGGCCCGCAAGCTCGTCCTGCAGGCCGTGCAAGCCCACAAGATCAGCCGCGAGGAACTCAAAGAGATCCGCGACCTGCTGGAAAAGCTCGAGGAGGGTAAGACATGAACTGGCTATCGACTCTCATCGACTCGCCGGTGATCGAGCGCTTGGGCTGGACGTTGGTGCACTCGCTCTGGCAGGGGCTGGCGGTGGCGATTGTGTTGGCGCTTGCCTTGCCCGCGCTTCGCCGTCGCGGGGCGAGGGCAGCGTACGGAGTTTGCTGCGGCGCCTTGCTGCTGACCGTGTCTCTGCCGGCGGCAACGTTCTGCGTGCTGCCCGAGTCGCGGAAAAGTGAGGCCGCAACGTCCGCCTCCTCGCGCGGCCCAAAGGAGACGACAGCGGCGGAGCGCCCGGCGACGGTCCGGTCCCTCCCGATCGTCGTCCTTCGCGAGGATGAGTCTGTTGTGTCCCGCGTCAATTCCTCAGGTGCGCCGGCCAACGTTGGCGCCCCTTCCCGAGCTTCGAGGCACGACTCCTCGATCGAGGGGCGGGTGGTCGTCCAGCGTTTGGCGAGTGTCGCGTCGCCGCCCGACGCGCCAACTGTGCCGGCACGCGCGCCGGTTGCCTCGGCACCGGCCTCGCTTTCGTGGAAAGACTGGGCAGCGGGCCAAGCGCGGCAACTGCGCGAGCGGCTTTCGGCCTGGCTTCCCTGGGCGGTGCTGGCGTGGAGCGTCGGCGTGGTGGCGCTTTCGCTGTGGAACTTGGGAGGCTTGTTCGCGGTCCGGCGGTTGAAGTTGACGGGAACCACTCCGGCTCCGTCGGCGGTTCAGCAGGCCGCGGTTCGGATCGCGCAAAAGCTCGGCCTGACACGCAGGGTTCGACTGGTGCAATCGGCCCTCGTCGATTCGCCCGTAGTGATCGGCGCGCTGAAGCCCGTGATCCTCCTGCCGGCGAGTTTGATCACCGAGATTCCGGCCGATCAGTTGGAATCGCTTTTGGCCCACGAGTTGGCTCACGTGCTGCGGCACGATTACCTCGTGAATCTCGTGCAAAGCGCGATCGAGACGCTTCTGTTTTACCATCCGGCCGTCTGGTGGATTTCGGCCCAGGTGCGCACCGAGCGCGAGAATTGCTGCGACGACCTGGCGATCGCCGTCGCATCGGATCGGGCGGTTTACGTGCGCGCGCTGGCAACGGTCGCTGGGGCACGAACTTCGCAAATGGCCCCCGCGGCAACCGGCGGGCGGCTGATTCCCCGCCTGCGGCGGATCCTGGGCGTCGTCGATCCGGCTGCCAGGTATTCGTCGCGCTGGCTGACGGGCGTAATCATTCTCACGCTCGGCGCAGCTTCCATTGTGGCCATCGCGATCCAATCTCCCTCGGCAACCGCGCAGGTCAGCGAATCAAGGGCGCGCGAATCGAAGCCGCAGTTGCCGGCAGCCGTCTCGAAGACCGCGCCCTCTCGGAACAGCGGTTACTTGGCCGTCCGAGTTTTTGACGACGTCGGCAAGCCCCTGCCGGAGGCGGTCATCAATGTGGAAGTGACAACCGAGGGGAGCCCGCGCAGCGTCCGCGATTATCGAAGTGATTCTCAGGGCCGCGCAACAGTCGATGTGCCGAAACCGCTTCAAAGTCTGCAGCTGTTTGTGACCAAGCCGGGTTATCTCAAGAATCACAAAGCGTTCTGGCCGAAAAGTGCAGGCGAACAACCGGCGGTCCCCGAGAGCTTTGAATTTCATTTGCCGCGGCCGGTCACGATCGGCGGAGTCGTGAAGGATGAACAGGCAAAGCCGATCAAGGGCGCTCGCGTCCAACACGTTGATCAAAAAACGTTTGCCCGGTCCGAATCACTGACCGACGCGAGCGGCCACTG
>DASPSM010000423.1:0-7011 GCA_035623955.1 Planctomycetaceae bacterium | reverse complement strand
AAAAGTCATTCTCTACGGCCCGGACACCGATTCGGGAACGTTCGACTACTTTACCGAGGCGATCTGCGGCAAGAAGGGAAACAGCCGTACCGACTACACGCCGAGTTCCAACGACAACGTCCTTGTGCAGGGTGTGCAAGGTAACGCGGGCGCGATGGGGTATTTTGGCTACGCGTATTACGTCTTGAACAAGGACACGCTTCGGTCCATCAAAATCGCTGACGGAAACGACAAGAGCGCGTGCGTCGCTCCAACGGATGAGACGATCCTGTCCCACAAGTACAAGCCCCTGTCCCGTCCGTTGTTTCTCTACGTCAATCGGAAATCTCTGGCACGGTCGGAAGTCGTCTGGTTCCTGAAATTCTATGTGGAACGGGGACCGGAGCTCGTGAAGGAAGTCCATTACATCCCGCTTCCCCCGTCCGGGTACGAACAAACTCGCAATCGCCTGCAGATTGGGATGGAGGACTGACGATCGACCTTCGAGTCCGATCGTGTTAGGCTACGCGATACCAGCCGGCGACGGGTCATCTCCTCCTTAAGCTCCGGCCGCTGGGCCAGGGAAAAGACACTTGGAACGGGCAAACGCGCGCACCGGCCTTAAGCGCCGCTTCTCGTTGATGCGTGCCCGCGAGATGACCATTCGCGTCGTGCTGCTCGGCTGCGCGCTGGCGTCGGTCCTCACGACGGTCGGGATCATCTACGTCCTGGTCACCGAGGCGCTCGTCGCCATTCCGCCCGAAAAGGCATTTTTCCAGGAGGTGTCGCCGCAGGAATTCTTCACCGACACGCAATGGACGCCGCAGTATGAGGACAAGCACTTCGGCATTCTGCCCCTCTTGGCGGGCACGTTCCTGGTCGCCGGCATCGCAGCGGTGATCGGATTGCCGATTGGGCTAGCCGGCTCCATCTACCTGAGCGAGTACGCCTCCCGCCGAACGCGGAATCTGGTCTTGCCGATCCTCGAAATCCTGGCGGGCATTCCGACGGTGGTTTTCGGGTATTTTGCGCTCGTGTTCGTCACGCCTTATGTTTTGAGGCCGATCTTCGAGGGGCTGTTCGGCTTCGAGGTGAATGTCTTCAACGCCGCGAGCGCCGGCATTGTCGTGGCGATTATGATCATCCCAATCGTGACGTCGCTCAGCGAAGACGCCTTGCGATCCGTCCCTCACGCGTTGCGCGAAGCCGCCTACGCCCTGGGAGCGACCAAATATCAGGTTTCGGCCAAGGTGGTCGTGCCGGCGGCCCTCTCCGGGATCCTGGCGTCGTTCTTACTGGCGCTGTCCCGCGCCGTCGGCGAGACGATGGCCGTCGCCATCGCGGCCGGACAAAGTCCGACGCTTACGCTCAATCCGTTTCAGAGCGTCGAGACGATGACCGCCTTCATCGTCAACGTCAGTTTCACCGACAAGCCGCAGGGGAGCCTCGAGTGGAAGGCGCTCTTCGCCGTGGCGACGACTCTGTTCGTGTTGACCCTGTCGATGAACATCGTCTCGCAGCTGATCATGCGGCGCTTCCGCGAGGTCTATCAATGAGCGCCGCCGCGACCGAGCCGATGAAAGACCTGCTTCACGTCAAGCGGCGGCCGGCGAGATTGCGCTGGACGGAAAAAATCTTTGAATTGATCGGCGCCGGTGCAACGTGGTTTGGGCTGGCCGTTCTGATCGTTCTGCTCCTCGGAGTGCTGTGGCAGGGAGCCGGCTGGCTCACCCGCTCATTTCTGACCAATTACGACTCTCGGCACCCCGAAGAGGCAGGCGTGCTGGCCGGACTCTGGGGAAGCTTCTGGCTTGTTTCACTGGCGACGTTGGTGGCGGTTCCGGTGGGCGTCGGGGCGGCGATTTTCCTGGAGGAATACCAGACCAAAGGCTGGTTGCGGACGATGATCGAAGTCAATATCGCGAATCTCGCTGGCGTCCCGTCGATCGTCTACGGAATTCTGGGAATGGCCGTCTTCGTCAAGATGTTTGGCGCTTTCGCGCACGATCCCAAAATACTCGAGCTTTCGCTCTATTTCACGACGATCGAAATTCCGCTCCCTTTCGGGCGAACGGTTCTTTCCGGGGCCCTGACGCTCGCTTTATTGATCCTGCCGATTGTGATCGTCGCGTCGCGCGAGGCGCTGCGGGCGATTCCCTCGTCGATCCGTCATGCGTCGTACGCGTTGGGAGCCAGCCACTGGCAAACGATCCGCCATGTGGTCCTGTCGGCTGCCGTTCCCGGCATCTTGACGGGAGTCATTCTGGCCGTCGCCCGGGCGATTGGCGAAACGGCCCCGCTGTTGATGATTGGAGCGGCAGTCTTCCTTGCGAGAACCCCTGGGGGAATCGAATCTCCGCTGGATATCGTTCGTCACCCGCATGGGTTGCTCGAGGCGCCGTTTGATCATTTCACCGCGCTGCCGATCCAGATTTTCAACTGGGTTTCCCGCCCCGAGCCCGAATACCGCCACGTGGCCGCCGCGGCGATCATCGTGCTCCTGGTCCTTCTGCAGGTCTTCAACCTCGCGGCCAGCATCGCGCGGTCGAGGACGCGGCGGCGAGCCCGCTGGTAAACCGACGCGGATCAGCCAGTTGTCGGCACCCGCCCAGAGCGTCGATTCACAATTCCCTTCGCCAGCGACCAAAGAAGAAGCACAGCGCAGCCGGCGGCCGATACCACGAGTCCAATGCGCAAGCTCGCCGGCTCATAGGTGCACACGATCGAGTGCTTGCCGGCAGGGACGCGGAATCCCCGCAGCGCCAGATCAACGCGATAAATCGGACAAGGCGCCCCATCGAGCTCCGCGCGCCATCCTGGGTCCCAGCGATCGGAGAGGAGCACGAGGCCGGCCGTCTGCATTTCGACGTCGAGCCGTGTTCGCGTCGGAGTTTCGTAGTAGACGCTGGCCCTCCCTTTCATGGTCTTGGGGAACTCCAGGTCGTCCGTCAGCAGGACCGTTTTCGCCGGATCGAATTCCAGGCCCGTCATCCGCGCGATGGCCTCGTCGTCGCTCTTGACGACCCGTGCCGAAAGCGGGACGTACGCCCGAGGAAGCGCGCTGCGGTTTTCCATGATCCAGTAGTCGTCCTGATGCAGGACAACGGGCAGATCGGCGCGCAACGGCGCTCGAAAGATCAGGTAGCGCACGTTGAGTAGATCGGCCACGGGATGCAGCTTTAAGACGTGATCGACGACCCGACCCGCCGGCGTCGCCCGGAGCGTTCGAGCGTAGGAGAAGTAGAAGGTCGATTCTGGATCGCAAGCCAATTGAAAGAGATTGAAGTAGTCGCGGGGATCGACTCCGTCGTAGCCACGGACCTCTTCGAGACCGAGAGTCTGGTTGAGATTCGGAGGCAGGCAGTTCACGCCCCAGACGCGACCGGGCGGCAGGGCTGCCAGCTGTTCGAGGATCGCAACGCGGGGGAAGTACAAGCTCCGGTCGGCCTGCCGCCGCTCATCCCAGGCAAACCCGAAAAGCTCGAGCGGCAGTAAGCCGATAGCCGCGATACGCACCCATCGGCTCCAGGGAGCGGTTCGAAAGGTCGCCGCCCACGCTACGAGCACAACCAGCGAAAGGCCCATCCCAATGAGAAAACAGGATGCGAACCCTTGTTGATCGAGTTTTTTCGTGAGGGTGAATAAGCGAACAATACACCAACAGAAAAAAACCATTGTCGCGGCCATGGGGACGGCCCACGTCCAGCGAAATCGGGGTACGCGAATCGTGAGCGAGTCGAGGCCGATGGCCGCCAGGATGAGGAGTGCATCCGACGTTGCGAAGACCCAGCGGTTGTAAGAGAGCGAAACGAGTGGTCGCAGAGGCCGCGATCGCAGCAGGTCGATGATGCCCGGCACATTGAGCGTCCACCCCAACGAGACGATCACCAGCAACGTCAGTAAGATCGTATACGAGCGCAGTCTGCGATGGTTCCAAGCCAGGGGCGCGAGCCAGAGTGCCGCCAGCAAACCGGCGTAAGCGCCCGAGGAGCTTTCCAGGAGGACGGAGTTCGCCGTGCGAATCCAGTTTACGCGAGTTCTGCCGCCGTAGACGTCCGGCCTTACAATTGCCGGAAGAGCGGCAATTCCCTCGGGGGGGCGTTCTTCCAGTCCGCCCGAATGTGCGTCGACGCGCGCTCCGTTGCGAATGTGATCCAGCAGCGGAACGAGAGCCACGGCGGAAATCGCGAAACCCAACAACCACCCCATTCCGATCGCGCTTGCCGAGAAAAGCGCGGGGCGCCACTTCTTGTGCAATGCCGACTCGACGAGGAGCCAAACGGCATAGAGTCCGGCCGTCAACAGGACGAGTCCCGCGATTCCGAGGTGACCCGCCATCAAAACCAATGCGGTGAAGATGGCGATGCCCGGGCCGCCCCAACCGCGGGGCCTCCTGACGGCGCGGTCGACGGCCATGAGCAGCCAGGGCAGCCAACAGGCCGGGGCGATTGTCGAATACCCGTGCCAGAGCGTCATAAAGCCCGTGAGCGGCGCACACCAGCTGGCCAGCGCCGCGGCGCCGTAGGATAAGTCGAGACAACGCCGCAGAAACAACCACATCCCGAGCCCGAGCGTGATCGACTCGAACAGCGAGATCCACGCCACTGTCACCGGCGAAGGAACGAGGTGATAAAGAAGTTCGAAGGGTGAGTAGCCCCATCCGACAAACGGCGTACCCCCGAAGTTTTTCGGGTTCCAGATCGGCCACCGGCCGGCCCGCAGCTCCTTCGCAAAGAAGTCGCGCGCCTGAGGGTAACAGAGGATCAGGTCCTCCAATTCCGCGCCGTGATGCACAACAACCGTCGAATCGTCGCTCTCTGGAAGATAAATCAGGGGGGTGGCCAGCAGGTCGACCGGGATGTCGACCGTTCGACCCACCAGTGCTGGTCCAAGCAACAGGAACTGGGGAGCCAGCCATCCCGTCCACAGGAGAAGCCATCCCGGCCAGCGGCGGGTCCAGTCCGACGGCTTCGCGCTCTGCGAGCCGGGCGCCGAAGCCCGCTCGGCGCAACTTCGATGTCTCGGCGAGTCAGCTGACTCTGATGGATCCGGCGTTTCGGCATCCTGGTCTCCTTCGGCGAGACCTTCGCGGACTTTTGACACGTGAACGCCTGCTCCAAATCGATCGCCACTCGAATTGAGGGCGGAAAACACACAAGCACATTTCCATTAAGAAAGTGTGTACGTCGGCACAAGCGTCGCCGCTTGGGTCAAATTTCGGCAGCGATGTCGTATGATGAACGGCCCTAGTGTTCGTGCGCGTGTCCGCAATCAACCTTGCGAAAGTCCAAGGCTGATTCCAATCGCCGTATGAATCCAGCTGCCGCGACGACTTCGAGGGAGCCAGAGCGCTCCGAAGGGACCATTGCGTTGCCGCGGGTCGACTCCCGCGGGTTCTTCAACCGCCGCAATCTGATCCTCTGCGGGCTGCTCGTCGCCGCGACCCTCTGCGTGTACGTCCAGGTTCGTGGGTTTCAGTTTATCATCGTGGATGACGACATCTACGTCGAGGACAATGAACACGTCCGCGACGGAATCAGCCCTGCAAATCTCCGTTGGGCATTCACGACCCTCCGCGACGGCAACTGGTTTCCGCTGACGTGGATCTCGCTGATGGTCGACGCGTCGGCCTATGGAACATGGGCGGGCGGCTACCACATCACCAACCTGATTCTGCACGCGGCCAACGTCCTGTTGGTGTTCGCGACTTTCTCCAAAATGACGCGAAACGTGCTGCCGAGCGCCTTGGTCGCGGCCCTTTTCGCGATCCATCCGCTCCACGTGCAGTCGGTAGCCTGGGTTGCCGAGCGAAAAGACGTGCTTAGCATGTTCTTCGGTCTTTGCGCCCTGTATGCCTATGTTTGCTACGCGCAGAACGGGCGTGCGCGGGGGCTTCTCGTTTCGGTGCTCCTTTTCCTTTGCAGCCTGTGCGCCAAGCAGACTCTTGTCACGCTCCCCTTTGTGTTGCTGCTTATCGACTATTGGCCGCTAGGGCGGCTCAGGCTCTGGCGTCCGCTTCCCTCGGCAGAGGACTCGGCCGTCGTCGAGACAACGCAGGCAGCCGACTCACACGATGCTCTCGGTCCCGCGCGCGCGCCGGGACTGAAATCCCTTCTGGTCGAAAAAATTCCTTTCTTCGTCTTGAGTGCTGTGTTTTGCGTCGTGGCGACTGTGGCACAATCGCGGGCAAAATACGTGTTGTCGCTGGAAATGATCCCGTTCGGGACGCGGATCCTCAATGCGGTGGTCGTGTACTGGCTGTACCTCCAAAAGGCCCTATTCCCCGTCGGCCTGGTCATCTATTACCCGCATCCCGGCTCGCGACTGGGACAAGGGGACGTCGCGTTCGCTCTCGTGTTCCTGCTGGGTGTCACAACCCTCGCAGTGGCGAACATCCGAAAGCGGCCGTATCTGTTGATTGGGTGGCTTTGGTATCTCGGAACGCTCGTGCCAATGATCGGCCTGGTCCAGATCGGCGGCCAGCAAATGGCCGACCGATACACCTATTTTCCCCTGCTCGGCTGCTACCTCGTCGTGGTCTGGCTCGGCGCGTCGTTGGCGAGACGACTGGAATGGCGTCCGCTCGCGCTGCGTTCGATTGCGGCCGCGGTCGTCATCATTTATGGCTCCGTGGCTTTTGTTCAGGCGAGTTACTGGCACGATAGCATCAGCCTGCTGCGACATGCTGTCGTCGCCGGTGAGGAGACCCCCTATTGCCTGACAATGCTCGGCTGGTCCTACGTCAATGCTAAGCGTTTCCGCGAAGCAGTCCGGCCTGTGCGGCGAGCCATCGAGCTGAATCCCGATTTCGAGCCCGCTCAATTCCTGCTGGGCTGTGTCTTGCAGAAAGATTCGAAGTTCGACGAAGCGGCGGAGCATTTTCGCGCCGCGCTCGCCACCGACGATGAGAAGGCCGTTGCGCATCTCAACCTAGGGACCTGCTTACTGGCGCTGCGGGACTATGGTCACGCCAGATGGGAGTTCGAGCGCGTTGTCGAACTGGAGCCGGACAACGCGCGGGCTCAGTCCTAC
>DASPSM010000404.1:0-2774 GCA_035623955.1 Planctomycetaceae bacterium | reverse complement strand
CATCAAGATCCGCCGCGCCGATCTGCGCGACGACCTGATCAGCGCGCTCATCACGGCCAAAGAGGCCAGCGAGCGATTAAACGACGACGAACTGCTGTCGATGATCCTGCTGTTGATCGTCGCCGGGCATGAAACGACGGTCAACCTGATCGCCAGCGGCATGCTGGCCCTGCTCGAGCATCCGGACCAGTTGGAACGGCTGCGCAGCGACCCCACGTTGATCAAGCCGGCCGTCGAAGAACTGTTGCGCTTCACGGCTCCGGTCGAGACGGGGACCGAACGGTTCGCGACAGAGGAAGTCGAATTGGCCGGCGTGAAGATTGCCCAGGGCGATCTGGTGATTGCGGCGATCGCCTCGGCCAACCGGGACGAAAGCCAGTTCGCCGACCCCGACACGCTCGACATCACTCGCGAGCCCAACAGGCACCTGGCGTTCGGCCAGGGAATTCACTTCTGCCTGGGCGCCTCGCTCGCGCGGCTGGAAGGACAAACCGCGATCAAGACGTTACTCGCCCGCACGAGCGATTTGCGGCTGGCCGTCGACCCGAGCGCCCTGCGCTGGCGGAGCGGTCTGATCCTGCGCGGGTTGAAGGCGCTCCCCGTTTCCTTTACGCCCGCAGCTCCCCGAGTCGCGCGGACGGAGCTGGCCGAAACGCTCTGCCCTTAGGCTGCCTGAGCTGTTTGCGTGGCTCAAGAAGCCATCTCGTCTGATTGCCCTTTCGCTCCCGACAGTTCGTCGGCCTGCGCGTCGATGCCGCGGTCATGGGAAGCCCTTCCATCGACGAAATGACCGAGGGTCGCCTGCCTGTTTGAAGAGGTCACTCTCGGAAGTCGGCAGCATCACGGTTTTGCCGTCGAAAGTGATCTTATTGGAATGCCGGCGGCCGCCGTTCATATTCACGCCGACCGCGACGAGCTCGCCCTTCTCGTAATAGCTCCAGAAGGTGGCCCCGCTCTTTTGCACCATAATGTCGTATCTCTCACCGTTCCGGTTCCGAACGCGGCCACCGAGGTCGCGCATGAGTTTGGGCGACGCAAATTGAGTGACATCGAGTTCGGTGCCGTCCTCGAGGCGAACGGCCAGCGGGCACGGCTCCTTCGCCCCCTTCGGCCGCCACCACTCGACCTTGTAGATTTCTTTTCCTGCGCCGTCGAAGACGACCCCATGGTCATACTCCGATCTGGTGAACTCCGGATTGCAGCCGACGCAAAAGCCCGCAGCCACCATGAGCATCGCCGCCAATGGGGCTCTTCGCCAAACCACGCTTCGCATTACCGACTCCACAGGCTCACTCCGCTCCGGTGAGATGTGCCGCCCCAGGACCAGCAAAGTCAGGGCGAAATGCGTCGGCCGATATAACGCTTGATGCCGGCTAAGAGTTCGTGCCTGCCAAGCAAGAATCCTCGCCGGGCATGTCCCATTTGCCGCGATTAACCGACGATCGGGGAGCTTGTCAGCAGCTCGCTCACGACGTGGGCTCCCGTCACGGCTGGGTCGGTGAGAGTTTCGTCACGGCCTTGGTGGGGATAGGTCAGGCGGTTGTGGTCGATGCCGAGCTGGTGCATCAGCGTTGCCAGCAGGCTCGGGCAGGTGACGACTTTTTCGACTGCTTTGTAGCCGAACTCGTCGGTGGCTCCGTGGACGTAACCGGCGCGGAAGCCGCCGCCGGCCAGAAGCAGGCTGAAGGCGTAGCGGTTGTGGTCGCGGCCCGTGCCTCCCTGAGTGATGGGCAGGCGGCCGAATTCGCCCGCCCACCAGACGATCGTGCTCTCGAGCAGCCCGCGTTGTTTGAGGTCGGCGATCAGGGCGGCGGTCGGCTGGTCGACCTGCGGGCAGACTTTCCGCAGACCCGAGCCGAGCTGGTTGTGGTGGTCCCAGGGCATGGTGCCGGAGGCAATCGGCGCGGTCACCTGGACAAAGCGGACCCCCTCCTCGACCAGCCGTCGCGCCATCAGGCAGCGCGTGCCGAAATTCTCGGTGACCGGATTGTCGAGCCCGTAGAGCCGGCGCGTGGCCGCCGTCTCGTGCGAGATGTCCAACAGGGCCTCGGCGTGCAGCTGCATACGGGCCGCCAGCTCGTAGCTTTTGATACGGGCCTCGAGCTCGTTCTCGCGCGGGAAGAGCTCGCGGCGCTCTTCGTTGAGCTGGGTCAAGAGGGCCAGATTGTTGCGTTCGACCTCCGCCGGCAGTTTGCGCGACGCATGCAAGTCGAGGACGGCCGCCCCGCGCGACTGGATCTCGGTGCCGCGGAACTGGGCCGGCAGCCAGCCGTTTTCCCAGAGGGTCGTGCCGCCGTTGTTGTAGCCGTCGGGATCGCGCAGGACGACGTAGGCGGGGAGATCGTGGTTGGCCGTGCCCAAGGCGTAACTGATCCAAGCACCGAACGTCGGCCGGCCGGGGAAGATTTTGCCGGTCGTCAGACAGCGCAGGCCCTGTGGGTGGTTGTTGTTGTCGCAAACCATCGACCGCACGAGGCACAACTCGTCGGCGACCGAACCGATGTGGGGCACCAGTTCGCTCAGCTCCATGCCGCATTGGCCGCGCGGCGAGAAGCGGAAGGGCGAGCCCATCAGCAGGTTGGCCTGGCTCCCTGGCTGGAAGCTCTCGACCTTTTGTGGGTGCCTTTGGCCGCTGCGCTTCTTGAGCTCGGGCTTGGGATCGAACAAGTCGACCTGGCTCGGCCCGCCGTTTTGCATCAGCAGGATGATCGACCTGGCCCGCGCGGGGAAATGCCCCGAGCGGAGCGAAAGGTCGCTGCCGCCCGGTCCGTCGT
>DASPSM010000395.1:0-3645 GCA_035623955.1 Planctomycetaceae bacterium | reverse complement strand
CGCCGCCCGACCTCTCGCCCCCCCTGCCCCTTCGGCGCCCCGCTAGGAACCAACCCGCCCATGCCCGACATCGTCTTGATCCGGCCCGGATGCACCGACTTCGACGAACAAAACCGCATCCAGGGGGCGCTGGACTTGCCGCTCAACCACCGGGGTCACGCGCAAGTCCTGGGACTGGTGGCGCAGCTGCAGGAGGTCGAACTCGACGTCATTTTCACGGCCCCCTGCGAGCCGGCCCGCTCGACGGCGGTCGCGATCTGCGAGCAATGTGGGGCTTCGCTCAAGGAAGTGGGCGACTTTCGCAATCTCGACCACGGCCTGTGGCAGGGATTGCAGGTCGACGACGTGCGGCGGAAGTATCCCAAGGTCTTCAAGCAATGGCAGGAATCGCCCGAGACGGTCTGCCTGCCCGAAGGCGAAACCGTGGCCGAGGCGGTCGAGCGAATTCGTCGCGGCCTGCGCAAGTGTCTGAAGCGCAAGCGGACGATCGGCATCGTCGCCTCAGAGCCGCTGGCCACGATGATCGGCTGCGTGTTGCGCGGCGAGCGTCCCGCGCTGCCGGAAGCCTGCGACAAAAAATCCTCGCGGCCGACAATCGAGCGGATTACACTCGCGACGCCGGAACTGCCCGAAATGCCAGCCGCGGTCCCAGTCAGCAACGGCGCGGCAGCGAAGCCAATCGTGTCGGCGCACGCCCCGGACGTCGCCCCGCGAAACGGCAAGTCGCCGACAAACGGGACTTCACCGCCGTCGGCGAATGCTCGCGCGGTCGCGCCGCAAAAGTCGCGCAAAGACACCGGCAAGGCGGCCGGTCCGTCCTCCAAACGGGGGGCTCACGAATGAGCACCGTCGACAATCCGAACCTGGAGGGATCCGAAGCGGCGCCGCGTCCGCGCCCCAAGCGAGGAGTGCCGGAAGGCCTGTGGATGCTCTGCGAGGGTTGCGGGGCCAGCGTCTACCGCAAGACGGTCGACGAAGGCCAAGGGCTGTGCTACGAGTGCGGGCATCACTTTTACATTTCGGCCCGCACCCGCATCCGCCACCTCTTGGACGAGGACACGTTCGAGGAGTGGTTCGCCAACCTGGCGCCCCAGGATCCGCTGGGGTTCGTCGACAAGAAACCTTACATCGAGCGCCTGGCGCAGGAGCAGGCACGCACGGGCCTGTTGGACGCCTGCGTGGCGGGACGGGGCTATCTGCGCGGCCGGCCGCTGGTGTTCGCGGCGACCGATTCGGCCTTCATCATGGGGAGCATGGGCTCGGTGGTTGGGGAGAAAGTGACCCGCGCCGTGGAGGCGGCCACCGAGCTGCATCTGCCCCTGGTGATCGTCAGCGGCTCCGGCGGCGGGGCCCGAATGCACGAGGGGATTTTCTCGCTGATGCAGATGGCCAAGGTCTCGGCGGCCATCGGCCGCTACCAGCGCGACAGTGGGCTCTTTATTTCCGTGCTCACGAACCCGACAATGGGGGGAGTGGCTGCGAGCTTCGCGGCGCTGGGGGACGTGATCCTGGCCGAGCCCAAGGCGCTGATCGGTTTTGCCGGTCCGCGGGTGGTCGAGGCGACGGTAAAAATTGCGCTGCCGAAAGGGTTTCAAACGAGCGAGTTCTTGCTGGAACACGGATTCATCGATCGAATCGTTCCGCGGCGCGAGCTGCGCGTCGAGATTGCGCGCTTGATCGACTATTGCGCGATGTGACGGGACATGAGTTTTCTGAAGGGCCTCTTCGGTAGACGGCGGGCGACCGAACAGAAGGTCGACGTGAAGGAGCGTTTCGACCTCGTCAGCCGCCTGGGCACGGGGAGCATGTCGAAGGTCTGGCGTGCCCACGACCGGAAATTGGGCCACCAGGTGGCGCTCAAGATCCTCGACCCTGCGAAGACCGCTCGATACGAATCGCGGTTTGTCGACCGGGTCAAGCCGACCGAGGGCCAGATCGCCTCGGAACTGATTCACAAGCACATCGTCAAGACTTTCGAGCACGGCCTCACGACGATGAATGAACAGTTCCTGACCATGGAGCTGATCGAGGGCATCGGCCTGGCCTATCTCGTCGACGTGCAAAACGACGCGCTCAAGGAACATCGCCTGCGGATCATCGTCGAGCTGGGCGAAGCGATCGAGTACATCCACAAGGAGAACTGGATCCATCGCGATCTCTGCCCGCGAAATGTGTTGATGAACAAGGAGTATTCGACCAAGCTCATCGACTTCGGGCTGGTCGTCCCCAACACCAAGGCCTTTCAGGAGCCGGGCAACCGCACCGGCACGGCCAACTACATGGCCCCCGAGCTGATCAAGCGGCAGCGCACCGATCAGCGAATCGACATCTTTTCCTATGCGGTGACGTGCTTCGAGATGTACTGCAAGGAGCTTCCCTGGCCCTCGATCACCGGCGCCACTCTCGAAATGATGCTCAAGCGGATTAACACAAGGCCGCGCGACATCCGCGAGCTGGTTCCCAAACTCGACACCCAGATCGCCAACGCCATCATGCGCGGGCTCGAGGCGGATCCGAACGCCCGCTGGCAGACGGTCTCCGCCATGCTCGGCGAGCTGCGGCAGGCGTACCATCGGCTCGAGTTGCCCGCGCCCAAGGCCGAAGAGGTCAAGAAAAAGCCCAAGAAGCGCAAAGACGCGTTCGCCGACAAATGGCAGTTTCGCACGCAGTGAGCGTCGCACGCAGTGCCGGGGCGGACCGCCTGCGCGACCTCAACGAGCGTCAGCGTGAGGCGGTACTCACGCTGTCGGGGCCCCTGCTGGTCCTTGCCGGCGCCGGCACGGGGAAAACGCGAGTCATCACTTATCGTGCCGCCGAGCTGATCCGGCGGGGCACGCCGGCCGACCGCATCCTTTCCGTGACCTTCACGAACAAGGCGGCCCGCGAGATGCAGCAGCGGACCGCCGCCCTGGGCCGCGCGCAGCGCGGCGCCGCCCGACCGCTGGTGACCACGTTTCACTCGCTCTGTGTGCGGATTCTGCGGCAGGAGGCGACGCACCTGGGCTATCCGCTCAACTTCGCGATCTACGACCGCAGCGACCAGGAGGCCGCCGCCCGGGCGGCCTTGCGCGAAATCCGCGTCAGCGACAAAACGCTCCGCCCCGGCGACCTGGTGCAGCGGATCAGCCGCTGGAAGTCGGCCGGCATTTTGCCAAATCGGGCCGGCGAATTCGTCGAGACCGACCTCGATATGCTGGCCGCGGCCGCTTATCGCCGCTATCAGCAGGCGATCAAGAGCCGGGGCGGCGTCGATTTCGACGACCTGCTGTTGCTCACAAACCGCCTATTCGACGAATTCCCGCAGGCCCTCGAACGACACCAGCGCCGGTTCGATCATGTGCAGATCGACGAGTACCAGGACACGAACGGCACGCAGTTCACGCTCGCCGAGGCCCTGGTGCGCCCACACCGTTCGCTGTGCGTGGTCGGCGACGATGACCAATCGATCTACGGATGGCGCGGGGCCGAGGTGCGGCACATCCTGGAGTTCCAGAATATTTTTCCCGGCACCAAGATCATCCGGCTGGAGCAGAACTATCGCTCCAACCCCGCGATCCTCGAGCTGGCGAACCGCCTGGCGGCGCACAATCCGGGCCGTCACGCCAAACGCCTCGAAGCGTGCCGCCCGGCCGGGAGCGCGGTCCG
>DASPSM010000393.1:0-3765 GCA_035623955.1 Planctomycetaceae bacterium | reverse complement strand
CCTGGCCCCGGGCACGAGCCACTTGACTCGTTCGCAAGGGACATTCGTCGCCGACGAAGAGATCAACAATGTGATCGAGTTCTTCAGCGGCTACGAGCCGCAATACAGCCAGGAGCTCGCGCAGCTCAGCGTGAAGTCGGCCGACGGCAAAGCGCAGCCCGGCGCCCCGCGCGAGCGCGACGACATGTACGACCAGGCCGTCGAAGTCGTGATTCGCGAAGGCCGCGGCAGCGTCTCGCTCTTGCAGCGCGCCCTGGGCGTCGGCTACGGCCGCGGCGCCCGCCTGATCGACTACATGGCCGAAAACGGCATCGTCGGCGACTACAACGGCTCCCAAGCCCGCGAAGTACTCTACACGTGGGAGCAGTGGCAAGAACTCAAAGCGAACCAGGACGGCGAGCTGGTCGGCGTGTCGGCGGACGACGACGAAGAGGAAGAGTGAATCAGCAGTAAAAAACTCTGCTGAGGGAGTCCGGAGAGCCCCGGGAGGGGCGACACTCCTCTAGCCACGCGGACTTCGGCGAGCTCAGTCGAGCCGCGTAAGCCCGTGGATCTCGATCTCGCGTGTGAGACAAAAGCCCCCGAATGGGGGCGACACTCCGTCGATGTAAGAAGTGCCGCCCCCATTCGGGGGCTCAAGCGCGAAGACCGGTTCCGCATCCCACCCGCTCGCGCGGGTGGCAAAGCAGAGTGCCACCCCTCGCGGGGTTAGCACTTAGCCACTAAACCGGGCCCAGAATTCCGTCGACGTCTCCACCGGGATGATCTCGAAGTCGACATGTCGTCCCAATCTCGCGTTCGACGTCGGGCGCCTTCATGACCCGGAAGAGTCCTGATTCGGCGGTTGAGCGTCGCCGGTGAAGTTGCCCGGGAATTCCGACCTGCCTTGGCCCCTTACGGGGCCAAGAAAATGCATGGAATTCCCAGACACCCTCACGCCGAGCCGTGGGCATGGCACCCAACCCTCGAGGGCCGAGGTTCCGATTGGGGGGATTGTCTTGATTGTGCGATTCGTTCGGTTTCGGGGGGTGATTCGCGGAGAGCGCCCGCGGCGGCGTTCGATCGGGCTTGCGGGGCAAAGTGGCGCGATCAAGAAAACTGCATGCGTCGTTTCGATTGCGACCTATAGTTGAACGTCGCCGACAGGCGGTCTGGCACATTCTTCCGGATACTCTTCGGGCCCCGCGCGTTGCGTGGGAGGCTCCGACTGGGTTTGACGCAAACGGGAGTTGAGATGCAGACGATGTTCGCCGAGTGGTCCGCACAGCCGGACACGATTTTCGTCGAGGGGCGCTTTGAAATCGGCGAAGACGATTCGCCGGACAGCGAAGGAATTTCCGCGCGCGGCCTGGAAATCCTGCGGGTCCTCAACGACATGTTCAATACTCTGCCCGGCGAGGCGGAGCGGAGTCAGGATTGATTGCCGCGGCCGATGCCAAGGCGCGTCCCGCCGGCGCGACGAGGGAGCAAACCGTGAAGCCCAGAGGCACCCGCGTGCTGATCATCGATGATGATCCGCTGATTCGCACGCTGCTGGTCTCGGCTCTGCGCAAAGAGTGCTTTGTGGCCGTCGCCGCCGATGGCGCCGAGGGTTTTGCCAAGGCGCTGGAGCTGAAGCCCGACGTGGCCGTGATCGACGTCAACATGCCGGGCTGGGACGGGCTGAGGACGCTGGCCGCGTTCCGCGAGGACGCCACCCTGCGGAACATCAAGATCATCATGCTGACGGCCGACGCCAGCAAACAGACCGTGATGGCAGCCGTCCGCGCCGGGGCCAACGAGTATCTGATCAAGACGAGCTTTTCGAAGGGCGAGTTCTATCGCAAGCTCAATCACCTCGTGCCGGGGACGATCCGCGAGTCGCCTCATCTGAGTGAGCCGCGCGGCAGGGAGAGCGCCGCGGGCGGCAGCGCTCGCGCAGAATCGCTCGCGACTTCCAGCAACGGAAAACCGAGCCCGGCGCCTGGCGCGGATGCAGGCCAATCGGGCCTGGCCGAAACCGCAGCTTCCTCTGCGCACGACGCGGCGGCGGATTCGCAGCTGCAGGTGATGATCGACGCTTGGGAATAGCGCCCGCGGCGACGCACGCGGCGCCGCGCAGTTCGATTCGATTCGCGCACGATCGCGGCACAACAATTCTTGGCGCGTGGCGGCGATGAGTTGACGCGCGTCTTTGAATTGTTTCTGCTGGAAAGTGGCCCCGGGAAATTTCGCCCAATTGGGCCTTTCCACGTTCCGCGAAATCTGCTTACAATCGACGGCGTACTCTGGTGAAGCAGCGCACGCATCGCACACGTGTGCGGCAACACCTCGGCGGGTTGTCGGCTCCGGAAAGACTCTGACCGCAACGCGCCTTCCGGTCAGTCGGCGAATCGGTGAGGCAGGGCCGTGTCCAACTCGGCCTGGCCTGTCCAACTCGGGAAGGATTCGAATCTCATGTTGCACTTCACGTGCGATCTGTGCTCACGAGAGCTGAGTGACGAGCGTTACGTCGTCCGGATCGAGGTCTATCCCGGCTTCGATCCCGACGAGGTCGACGAGGAACAGCTCGATGCCGATCACCTGCAGGCCATCTCCGAAGCCCTGCAGGAAGTCGAAGAGACCGGCAAGCTGGAGTTGGAAGACTGCGGCACCAAGGCGTTTCGCTTCGATCTTTGCCCGCGGTGTCACAAGAAGTTCCTGAAGGATCCGCTCGGCCGCGATGCCCTGCGGCGCCTGAACTTCAGCGAGAACTAGGAGTCTGAGCCGGGACGCGGCTGTCTCCGGTTCAGCCTGACTTCGCCGCCGGTTCGTCGCGCACCTTCGGTGGCACTTCCGAGGCGGCGTCATGATCGCACGCGGCCGTCCCAGCATCTCCCCTCGAGCGCGGCGTCCCCGCTTTGCGGTTGGATTTCCGACCCGCAGCGTTTGGGCGCTGGTGATCTTGTGCCTGCTCGTCGCGGGGCGGTTTCGCCAGCCGTCCGCGCACCCGTCGCCGGACTTTCGCTTCGAGGCGGACGCTGTGCGGCACGTCGAACGGGTGATCGACGGCGACACGATCGTGCTGGACGGAAACGTGCGCGTGCGGCTGATCGGCGTCGACACGCCGGAGACAAAACATCCGCACAAGCCGGTCGAGCCGCTGGGGCCGGAAGCGACCGAGTTCACGCGGAGCCTGGTGGAGGGGCGCGACGTGACGCTGGCGTTCGACCGGGAGCGCCGCGACCGCTATGGGCGCGTGCTGGCCTACGTTTATTTCGACGGCAAGCTGCTGAACGAGGAGATCATCCGCGCCGGATTCTCGCGGGCCGAGACGCACTTCAAGTTCGATCGCGCGATGGCCAGGCGTTTTCAGCAGGCCGAGGACGAAGCCCGCGAAGCCCGGCGCGGGATCTGGAGCCTGGCCGCGGCAGCACACTGATTGGCAGATGCTTCTCGCAGCGGCATGAACCCCGAAGGGGTGTCGGTCTTCTGGCCACTGGCGCGAGCCAGTGGGTCAAGGACTCAGAAACGCAGAATTCGAGCCCCCGAAAGGGGGCGAAAGATTCATACAGCGCTGTCACGGTGTCTGTCGCCCCCTCCGGGGGCTTATGGAACGTGTGACGACCGCGAGTTTTCCACTGGCTTACGCCAGTGGCCAGAGGAGCTTCACCCCTTTGGGGTGAATGCCTACAAACAAAGCGACAACCTTCCCATGTTGGCCAGCAACGACTGACCCGACCCACTACTCGCGACCACCCGCGCCCGGTTTGTTTCCTCGCGGCCGATTTGTTACGTTCGCAGGCG
>DASPSM010000314.1:0-6909 GCA_035623955.1 Planctomycetaceae bacterium | reverse complement strand
CTGTGGTGTGCCCCCAACTTCGTGAACCTCAAGAAAGGGTCACGGGAGCTCGGCGCCTTCCGCTACGACGAGATCCTGCCTCGCCTCAAGGCGGAGCTCGACGCCTTGATCGCCGAGCGAGCCGAACCCGCGCGCACGTAGTCGATGTAGCACTCGTGGGGGAAAAGGGGAGATCTTTATTTGCTTTGGATCTGGGTTTTCTGCGGTATTAATTAAAAGTGAGTCCTTTTCTTCGAAGACAAAAAGACTCGCGTAACCAACGATTGGTGAAGGTACTGGGGGCGAACCGAAGACGGTTCGACCCCAGCCACCCTGGCGGTTTGGTGATTCGATCGTGCCCTGATCGGACCAAGTGCGAACCGCCGGGGCGAACGAGGCGACCGAATCGGGAAACAGCTTCACAGAGGGCACACAGATCGGTGCCCGACCAAGCGATCCCAACCAAAGGATCCGCACGGCGCGCGCGTCCGTGAGAACTCGCTTCCGTCGGCCGTCGTCCCGCCCGCCGCGAGGCGTGGCCCGGAAACTCCCTTGCTCAGAACGGACACGGCTTGCCGATGTTCTCCGCCCGGGCGCGGTGATAGACATGCACGGCGGCGGCCACGTCTTCGATTGCCAGGCCGACCGATTTGAAGAGTGTGATCTGCTCGGGATGGGCGCGGCCCGTTTGACGGTCGGCGACCACGTCGCCCAGGTCGTGCATCAGGGCCCAGTCGGTGACGCCCGCTTCGAGAGCCGCGACGAAGTCTCCCGCTTCGCGGCGGCAGGCTTCGATCGAGTCGCAGACGATGATGTCGGACCGGCGAATCGTGTCGACGTCGATCTCGGCCTTGTTGAGGTAATTCGAGCCGACGACGTTCAGATGCGTTCCCAAGTCGAGGTCGCGTCCCTCGAAGAGCGGCACTTCGCTCGTCGTGGCGCAAATCACGATGTCTTTTTCGCGGACCGCCTCCTGAGGCGAATGGACGGCGACGACGCGCGTGCCGCAGAATTCGCACATCTCGGCAGCGAATTTCTCGCGTCGCTCGGCGTTGCGGGAGTAGATCTCGGCCCGCTCGATCCGCCGCACGCTGCAGACGGCTTTGAGTTGGGTGCGAGCCTGCTTGCCCGTGCCGAACAGGCCAACGGTTCGGGCATCGGCCCGGGCCATGTATTCCGTGGCGACGCCGCTGGCCGATCCGGTCCGCACCTGCCCGAGATAGTCGGCTTCGATCAGGGCGACTAGTTCGCCCGAGGCAATTTCCGAGAGGCCGACGTGAAAACGCGCCCCGCGGCGGGTCGTGGTGTAGACCTTCCAGCCGACGTAGCCCAAATACTCCGCGGCCGCGCTCATGGCGTGCAGCGCGATGCCCTTGGCAAAGGCTCGGGCGCGGGGGACGTTGCTGGCTTTGCCTTCGGCCAGGCTGCGAAAGGCCGTCTCGACCAGCGGGATGGCCTGCGCCACGTCGAGCAGCTCGCGAACGTCGTCTTCAGTGAGATAGATGGCGGGCATGGATGTTTTAGGTTTCTGAGCGGCCGGCGTGAGCCGGGCCGAGGAACGTCAGCAGAACTAAAAAATCTCCGGGGATTGATGTCTGGAAGAAAAATCTCCGGGGACTGACGTCCCCGGCTCGGTTTCGGGTGTTTGGCGCAAGATCAACTCGCGCCGGCTCGGGGTCACGTCGATTGCACGGGTTTCCCCAGCTCTTTGTTCAGCAGGTCGATCATCTGCCGCAGCCGGCCAAAGTTTCTGCGGTTGAAGTGCAAAATCAGCCGCGGCAATTGCCGGAGATGCTCGTCGTCGGTTTCGAGGCGATGCACGGTGGCCTTGTTGATCCGTCCCGACTCGAGGATATCGGCAAACTCGGCATTCAGGCGTTCGACCAGCGCGTCCGGCGGCTCCCGGTTGAGGCGGACGATCAACTGGTCGCGGACGTAGCGCATGCTGTTGTAGGCCGAATAGAAACCGATGATCTCGTCGACCGCGGTGCCGATATCGTCGGTGACCTTGTACAGCGACAAGTCCTCGTCCGAGATGAGTCCGCGGGCCAGCAGCTCATCTTTGACGAACCGGTCCCAGGCCTTCCAATAGGTGCCGCCGGGTTCGTCGATCAGCACGATGGGCATCGGGTCGCGTTTGCCGGTTTGCACGAGCGTCAGCGTTTCAAAGCCCTCGTCCTGCGTGCCGAAGCCGCCGGGGAAGAGGGCCACCGCGTGGACCTCCTTCACGAACAACAGCTTTCGGGTGAAGAAGTATTTCAGGTGGACGAGCTTTTGATCCTGCGAGATGACGGCGTTCGACTCCTGCTCGAAGGGGAGCATGATGTTGACGCCCATCGACATTTCTTTGCCCGCCCCGACGTGGGCTCCCTCCATGATGCCGGGGCCGGCCCCCGTGACGACCATCCAGTGCGCGGCGGCCATCCGACGTCCGAATTCGACCGATTGCTTGTAGGCCGCATGCTCGCGCGCGGTGCGGGCCGAGCCGAAGACCGTCACCTTGAACTGCCGCCGGTAGGGTGTGAAGACCTTGAACGCGTATCGCAGCTCGCGGAGGACGCGGGAGAGGATTTTCATGTCGCCGCGCGTGGCGCCGTCGGCGGCGAGCTTATCGGCCGTCGCCTTGATCTCGTCGACCAGGGTCGAGTGCGGCTCACGGACCGACGGTGTCCCCGGGACCGACGGGGGCGTGGCCGGACCTTCGCTCGGCGGAAGCGTGGGAAAAGAGGACGATTCGAGAGGCGATTTATCGATCATCGGATCCGAGGCGTCCCTTCCTCATTGCGGAAATGACTTTCGGAGCCGTGCTCCTGCGTCAGCGGAGGTCCCGGCACTAGGTGGCGACCGCGTCGAGAGCCTCCTCGCGCGTGTCGTAGATCGCCCACAGCGTGTCGAGCGACGTCACGCGCAATAGCTCCCGAGCCAATTCGCTGGCTCCGCACAACACCAGCTCGCCCCCGCGGCTCTTGACGAACTTGTGGCAGCGCAACAGCAGGGCCAAAAACACCGACCCGAAGTAGGCCACGTCGCTCAAGTCGAAAACGACCATCGGCACGTCCTGATTGCGCATCGGTGACATCACGATGTCGGCGGCCTGTTCGATCAGGTCCCAGCGCATCGATTCCACGTTGGCGGCCGGAGTGATCACGACCGCGTTGCCGTGCCATTCGAGCTTGAAATCGTCCTTGGCTTTGGACATGGAGCCCTTTCGGTTGACGACCGAATGCGAAGCGTCCCGGACCACGAAAGTCGCGACCACGACAGTAAACAGAGTCGATGCGGCCCGATCAGCCTTCATCCGGCCGGGAGACGACGGGTCCGCCCGGCGTCGGGCCTTTGGCGGGAGTGGAGCCAGTCGCACGACCGGGCGCAGACGCCGTCGTCGCCGCCGAGTCGCCACGTTGCTGGAGCCACTGAACCCAGCACTTCATCTTAGCATCCGGAGAGGGTGTCTCGCCAAGTGCCCGCGGGCGATTCTCCTCGGGAACGAGTCGATCGAGGCTTTCGAGAATGGTCAATCGGACGTGGTTGTTACGCTCCGTCCATCCCAGCGTGATCAGATGCGAGACGAACCGAGTCTGTCCGGAGAGGCCCATCTCCTTGACCGCCTGGGCTCGTGTGTCGGGATTGGCGTGATAGCTGAGCCGCACCAGTTCTTGCACGCCCTCGGGCGCTCCCAAGCGGCAAAGGCTGACCGCGGCCGCAAACTGCACTCCTGCATCGGAGCTGGAGAGCAGCGAGCGGAGATTGGGCGCGGCATTGCGAGCCTGATCCGGCTTCAGGCCCCGCACGGCGACCGGGTTCCCGCAGTTGCCCAGCGCCCGGATGGCGGCCAGCTTCACGCTGCGATCGCGATCGTCCAACAAGTCGAGCAGCCAGACGGCGTGCGCCGGCTGCCCGTGGCGGGCCAGATACTCGCATCCCAACGTCCGCACCTCGGCCGACTGATGGTGCAGGGCGAGATTTGCGATCTCGGCACATTCGTCGGTCGAGTCGGAGCTGATCGCCAACAGGGCCCAACGCCAAACCAGCTCGTCCGTTTCGCGGTAAAGCCGCTCCTGCAGCCGCGCGAGCACGGGCCGACTGAGCGAGGCGGCCTGGCCGTGGTCGGCAAGCGTCCGGGCGCCGCGGCGGCGCACGGTGACGTCGGCGTTCTCCAATCCGAGGAGCGCCGCGTAGACCGGACTGATACGAGGAAGCACGTCGCGATAGACGGCTTCCGGCGACGCCTTGGTCGGCTCCTTGAGGAAGGCCTCGACCACCGGCAAGTCCTTTGGACCGATTCCCGCCAGCCACTCGCGTGCCGCCGACGCCGCGGCCGATTCGGACGGATTCTCGATCAGCGTCGCGAGGTGCTCGCGAATCTCGGCGGCGCGCAGTTTTTCGGCCTGACTGAGGGCGCGCGGCTGGCGGCGGAGCATTTGATCGAGATAACTGAGCGACGATCCGACTGCCGCCGCGACGGCGTTCACGGCGGCCTGCCGGTGGTCGGGCGGTCCGTCGAAGCGGTAATCGACGTCGACCTTTCGCCGCTGCGAAACCTGATTGAACGCCGCCAAGCGCGCCTTGGGCGAACTGTCGCGCATGGCATGCAAGAGCAGGGGGAACGCCATGTCGTCGGGCCACTTTTTGACGGCCTGCACGGCGGCCAGCTGCACGTCGACGTCGTTGTCGACGACGAGCGCCATCAGCAGCACCGCCGACTCGAGCTGGGGTTGACCGCCCAGCTCGTCGGCGACCGCGATCCGCACGACGCGCGAGCGGTCGTGCGTGTAATGGGCCACTTCCTCGATTCCCCAGCTGGCCAGCGCCCGGACGGCCGACGCACGCAGGGTGTCGCGCGTCTTCTCCGCCCGGGCTTTGATCTCGGCGTGGGCCGCGTCGGTGTGCAGCCGCCCAAGCGAGTCCAGGGCGGCCTGCCGGAGGCCGACCTCCGACGATCCGGCCTGCGTCTTGAGCATTTCAAACGCGCGTTCCGGACGGGCCCGGCCCAGCCACGCAATGAACGTCTTGCGGACTTGGAACTCCGGATCGATGCGACAATTCATGACCGTCGACGGGAACTCGGCATCACGCCGCTTGGAATCGAGAGGCGCTCGCGCAGCGTGGCCCGACAGCTCTTTCCGTTCGCGATTGATCGCGTAAATCAGGCAGGCCTCGACCGCGGCCTGCCGGATTTCTGTCGGGGCCCGCGACTTCTTGTCGCCTTGGCGTAGCGCGTTTTCGAGCCGCGGAATGTGAGCCGGCGGCACCCACGCCGCGACGCCTCGAAACAGCTCGCCGCGGACCGCGTTGGGCAGGTTCACGCGCTCGAGCGCTCGACCGGCCGGCGCGAGGCCGTCGACCGCATCTTCGGCGCTGGCGGCCAGCACCAGGCACCAGGCCTCGGCGGCGGCGGCTTGAGTGGCGGGCGAGAGCTTTCTCCGGGCGCGGGGCGGCTGAGGGAGCGGATTGTCGCCCGGCTTGTCTTTCGCATCGCCGGCCCTCGAGGAGGTCTTGCCCTTGGGCGACGCCGCGGTTGCCGACGCGTCGGGCTTATCCGAGTAGCGTTCGCCGTTGTCGACAAAATAAATCGGGGGATCGAGCGCCAGCTGGCCAAGCCTGTCGGCCATTTCGACCGCGGAAACCGGGTCGTGCTGCGCCAACAGAATGGCCGCGTTCCAACCCGTCAGGTTGTCGAGCCGCGCCAGTTTTTGCAGGCACCGCATGCCGCCGTCGACCGTCGCCGACGCCGTTTCGCTCGCGTGGCCGACATTTTGTTCGTTGCGACGGACGAGGTCCGAAACCGTCAGCGGCCAGAATCCGTCCCAGGCGACCGGACCTTCGTCGACGCCTTTGTTGGCGTCTTCGGCGGTCGGGTCGGTATTCGCGGTGGCCGCATCGCCCTTTGGATCGTTTTTGGACGGCAACTCTTTCTTCGGCCCGGTCGCGTTCTTGGAAGCCTTTTCCTTTCCTCGATCGGTTAGTTTTGAGCGCAGATCTTCGGGATTCGACTTTTCAGCGACGGCCTCCGGCGACTTGCCGAACGTCCAGCGGAGATCGCCCGGCGCGGGAAACCGGGCACCAGGGTGTTCCCACTCGGCTTCGGGCGACCAGCCGCGATTGAACCGCCATGTTTCGACCGACAGCGAGCAGCGAATCGCCTCCAGAAGCGCGGGATTCGGCAACGGCGCCTCCAGCAGTGCGATCGGATTCTCATGAAGCTTGAGCGCACTGCAACCGGCAACTGCGCAGGTCAAACCAGCGCAGGCAATCATCAGCCCGGCCGCGTGTCGGATTGGGCGCATGAAGACGTGCGTTTGGTGGGCGGTAAGACTTCGGCGAGATGTGCCAGCGGGCGGAGAAAATCGGCGGAAGAGGAGCGAATCCTAACAATCCGCGCGATTTGGGCAAAGAGCAATCCGAGAGCTTCGCAGGAAAGCCTCCGGCGTCGTCGCGAGGCTTTGGTCGCCTATTTGTGCCCGTTGGACTCGACCTTCGTGACCTGAGTCGTGGTCACGGGAGGCATGCCCGGGGCGATCCGGAAGTCGGTCGGCGTGTTGGTCTTGAGCCACTCGACGATCGGCGTCAGCACCCCTTCCGGGAACTCCATGTCGGGCTCGGACCGATGCTTCAGTTCCTCGACGATCATTGGGCGGATGACGCCCCAGACCTGCTTGACCACAGGCCGGTACTTCGAGAAGCTCGGTTCCTCGACCCGCTCGATGAGGCCGGCGTGGCGAACCTTCTCGGCCGTGTCTTTGGGCTCAAACGCCAGGAAGATGTACGCGACGCACCAGCGGCTGACGTGTCGCTGCCCGTTATTTCGGAATTCCACCAGCTGGCGGCTGAGGTCGGCAATTCCGTAGACAATCACGTTCAAATCGATGGACGGATCGAGCGGCGTACGGCCGAGGGCTCGGGCGGCCGCCGCGCGGGCACAGAGCGGCC
>DASPSM010000307.1:0-15709 GCA_035623955.1 Planctomycetaceae bacterium | reverse complement strand
GTAGGGTGGGACAAGCTCGCGCAGCGAGCGCCGGCCCACCATTCTTCGGTGCAGCCGAACGGCAATGGGAATCAAAGCAATCGGTGGGCCGCGGCCCAAGGGCCTTGGCCCACCCTACGAAATCAGCCAAACCCCGACACCGGATGCGGCACGTAGGGCTCTTCGAGCCGGCTGATTTCTTCTGGTGTAAGTTTCACTCCCAACGCCCCGATCGCATCATCGAGATGCTGCGGCTTTGTCGCTCCGACGATCGGCGACGTGACGTACGGCTTGTGCAGCATCCAAGCGAGCGCCACCTGGGCGCGCGGCACCTTGTGCGCCGCGGCGACCTCACCGACCCGCTCGAGCACCTGCCGATCGCTCTCGACCGATTTGGTGTAGAGGGTCTTGCCGAATTCGTCTTTGCCAATCCGGTCGCTGACAGACTGCTCCTCCCAGGGTCGCGCCAGGCGGCCGCGGGCGAGCGGGCTCCAGGGGATCACGCCGACTTTCTCGCCCGCGCACAGGCCCATCATCTCGCGCTCTTCTTCGCGGTAGATCAGGTTGTAGTGGTTCTGCATCGAAATGAACCGCGTCCAGCCGTTGAGATCGGCCAGATAGAGCGCCTTGCAGAACTGCCAGGCGTGCATGGACGAAGCGCCGATATACCGCGCCTTTCCCGCTTTAACGACGTCGTGCAGCGCTTCGAGCGTTTCCTCGATCGGCGTCTCATTGTCGAAGCGGTGGATCTGATACAGGTCAACGTAGTCCATGCCGAGCCGGGTCAGGCTGGCGTCGATTTCGGCAAAGATCGCCTTTCGCGACAGGCCGCGACCGTTGGGGCCGGGTCGCATCCGTCCGTGCACCTTGGTGGCCAGCACGTATTCTTCGCGCTTAGCGAAGTCGCGAAGCGCACGCCCCGTGATTTCTTCGCACGTCCCGTCGGAGTAGACGTTGGCCGTGTCAAAAAAGTTGATGCCCAATTCGAGCGCCCGCTTGAAGAACGGTCGACTTGCCGGCTCCTCGAGCGTCCACGGATGCGGGCCGCGCTCGGGGACGCCGTAACTCATGCAGCCCAGGCAGATTCGAGACACCTTGAGGCCGGTCCTTCCCAAATTCACGTAATCCATGCACTGCTCCGCTCGCTGGGCGTTTGCCGGAGAAATTCATCGTCGCGCGCTGGCGGCCGCCATTTGGGGGGCCGGCGGCGCGTAATCACGCTTTTTGAACAATCGCGCCGCATGCCAGCCAAAAGACGCGGACGGTTCGTCGGATTATAGATGCCTTGCCCTGAGGTGGATGAGTGGCCGGTCCGCGACCGCCCGGCAGTCACTTCGATTTGTGCTCGGGGAGCACTTCGACAAGCTTATCGAGCCGCGTGACTTTCAGCACATCTCGCACGTGTTCCGAGGCGTTTTGAATCTGCACGTCGATGCCCGAATTCCGCATGGAGACGAGCAGCCCCAGGATGCCGCTGGCCAGAAAGGGAATTCCCTCGACGTCCAAACGGACCACAACGCAGCCAGCCTCTTTCAGAATCTTGAGAAGCTGGTCGCGGCATTGCTCGAAGCGCTCGTAGTCGGTGACCCCGTCCGGGTTGACGCGCACCAGCGTCAAACGTCCCGTCTCGTTGACTTGAAACACGTCGGAAATCCGGCTCATGGTTGCCTCGCGAACTCGGGGCTCGGTGCGTCAGTTGCCAATCGCGATTCCTCACAGCGATCGCGGGAGGCGATTCCGTTGCGACCCCGCCGTTTGACCGCGAACATCAGCGCGTCGGCGTCGGCAAGAAGCGCCTCGGCCGTCGCGACGTCGCCTCCACAGCACGAGATGCCCACGCTGAAAGTCACCGGCCATCCGTGCCGGTCCATCCGTGCCCTCAGCCGACGGTCGGCTTCGCGCAGCAATTCGCGGGCGGCTTCGAGCGATGCGCCCGGCAGCAGGATGCCGAACGCGTCTCCCCAGAGCCGCGCGACGACTCCGGGAGGGCTCGCCAACTGCGACAGTACGTCGGCGACTTCGATCAGAACGGCATCGCCGGCTGCATGGCCCAATTGTTCGTTCAAACGCTTGAAGTCATCGCAGTCGAGCACGGCGACCGAAACCGGCGTGCCGAAACGACTCGATTCGTGGACGGCTCGTTCGAGCGCCCTCGCAAAGCAGGAGCGGCTCGCGACGCCGGTGAGCGGATCCCGATCGGCGATCGCGCGCACCTGGCGACGAAGGACGACAATCTGCCACCCACAAGCAATCAGCAGGAGGGCCCCTGCTGCCGCTGCACCTCCCGGCCACAGCCACCACAACGCCGCAAGCAGCAGAGCCCCGGCGACCAGGCCGCTTACGAATGCATAAGGCGCAACGGCTCTCAACCGGCCTTCTGCGCGTTCAAAATTGGTGGCGGAGCGCATCGGCTTTCCCGGCAATTCCCGATTGGACCGACCCGCTCGACTGCCCGGCTACGCGTATTCGCGATGCTTGTTCATCCCGGGCATTGGGACCGGATATTTTCCGTCCGTGCCTGCTTGCAGCGGGGCGGAAGATCCCTTCGTCAGTTTGTCGACGTCGGGCGCGAATTCGTGATCGGAGTCGAGAATGTCCTCAAAAGTAACCTTGTGGCCGACATGACACGACATCCGGCCCATGGCCGTCACAAGGCTGGCTTTGGCGCCGCGCTCGACTTCGTTGTACGGGCGATCCTGACGAACCGCTTCGACCAGGTCGTCCCATTCGAGCTGATACGGGCTCGGCTCAGGCTTGTTATAGTGCCAGTTCATGTCGGCAGAGACAAGATTCTGTCCTTTGTAGGTCCGACATCGCGCGGGGGAATGTCCGTCGCGGGAGATCTGGGCCGAGCCTTTGGTGCCGTGTGCGTAGCTGGCGAACTCCTCGTCGCAGCCAAGCATGTAGCGGCCTTCGAGCATCAGCTTCGCGCCGTCCGCGAACGTGTATTCCACGGAGTAGACGTCGAAGTTCTGATCGACGGCGTCCAGACGATAATGCCGTCCACCGTAACCCTTTGCCGAAATCGGGAAGGCGTCCTTCATCCAGCAGCACTCGTCGATGTTGTGGATCAAAAAGTCGCTGTACAAGCCGCCGCTGGCCCACAGGAAGGCGTGGAACCTGCGGATCTGATAGTCGAGCTCGCTCATCTCCGGCGGATGTGGCGGCACGAACGATTCGTAGTGCCCCTGGTGGACGCGATAAGCCCGCATCAGCACGATGTCGCCGATCTGCCCGTCGTGGATGCGATCGTGCAATTCCTTCCGCGCCACGCAGTGGCGGCACATCAGCCCGACGCCGACTTTGAGGTTTTTCTTTGCCGCCTGCTCGCCGAGGGACAACATCCGTTTTCCCGTCGGTCCGTCGACGCAGATCGGCTTTTCCATGAAGACGTTGAGCCCCTTCTCGATCGCGTACGTGAAATGCACCCAGCGGAAGGCGGGGGGAGTCGCCAGGATGACGACGTCGCCCGGCTTGAGGCAGTCCATCGCCTTTTTATAGGCGTCGAAACCGAGGAATTGGCGATCCTTGGGGACTTCGACCTGGGTCTTGAACTTCGCTTTGATGCTGTGGAAGCTCGGCTTCAGTCGATCTTCGAAGACGTCAGCCATCGCCACCAACTTGATCGGGCCGTTCTTGACGCCCAACGCATCGCAGGCAGCGCCCGTTCCCCGTCCGCCACAGCCCACGAGCGCGAGGCGGATCGTGCTATCTTGGGCGGCAAAGGCCCGCGGGCCGATGGCGGCCGTGGCCAGAGCGGTAGCGGCCGCGACGCGGCCCGTGGTTTGCAGTAGCTCGCGGCGCGAAACGGTGGTTTGCTGGATTTCGCTCACGGAAACGTTCTCCGTTCAAGGTGGGGTGTTCGACTCGACGGGTCGGGTAGGAGTTTTTGAACGACGGAAGCGGGACGCTCGACGTTGCTCGCTCAAGGTGGGATCGCGACCCAACGTGCCGCGGGTCGCGTTCGTTGAGTTTAACCCAACGGCCACGCGAATTGCAAAGAGGCCGGCGTCGCTTGTTGCGGAAGAATCGTTCGAGCGAAATGGACGTCAGACCACATCCAGCGGCATGCCTTCGCGCAAGCTGCGAACTGCCAGCAGCGAGGCGAGTGTCGTGGCACGAATATCTTCCCAGGGAATCGGCGGCGGTCCTCCTTCGCAGAGAGCTCTCGCAAAAGCGGCAATCTCGGCAGAGTGGCCTTTATCTTGTCCGCTCAGCTTGATGCGCTGGATTCGCCCATTTTTGCTCGTCGTGATCGAACGAAAATCGTCGATAAGGGCGATCCGCCCGCCGCCGATCACCTCGACACGCTCCTTGGGGAAGGCCTTGTCACCCCCCGCAAGGTAGCCCACGCTCGAAATACTGCCGTTGGCGTGACGCAGCGTGATGAAACACTGGTCATCGGTGATCTCGGCCGCGTGCCGCGATCCGACCGATTCGGCAAACACGCGGACTGCGGGCGAGCCTACGAGAAACGTGGCCAGGTCGATCGCGTGGCACGCTTCGCCAACGATCCGGCCGCCCCCTTCGAGTTCATCGTGCACCCAATGATCGGCAGGAACCGCGCCGGCATTGAAGCGGACCGACACCGTCAGCGGCGCGGAGACGTCGGCGAAGAAATCTCGCGCATGGCGCGCGGCTTGCGAGAATCGCCGATTGAAGCCGACCATCACCAGCGGTGGAAGGTCGCCATTGCGTTCGCGAGCCGCCTCGATTTCGGTCAGTTCGTCGACGCTCAGGCACAGAGGTTTTTCCACGAACACCGCTTTTCCCGCGTCGAGCGCCCGCACGATGTGCCGCGCGTGCAGATCGTGGCGTGTGATGGAAAACACGGCATCGATGGCCGGGTCGTCAAAGATCTTCGCCTCATCGGTCGTGGCCTGCTCGAAATCGAGGTTCTGCCCCGTTGTGACGGCGGAAAGTCCTCCGGCCGTGCACAACGTGGCCAATCGCAGCTTTTTGCAATCGCGCAATGCGGGAAGGAGAACCAGCCGAGCAAAATTTCCCGCGCCCAGGACCCCTACCGCCGGTCGCTCCGATCGTTTTGGCGGCGCAAGCCGCACGCTGCGAGAGGGGGAGGATTCGGAGGTCGTTTGTTGATATTCGAGCAACACGCCGAGATACGGCTGGCCCTGGCTCTGGATCAGCTCATACGCCGCCGCGGCTTCTTCGATCGCAAAACGGTGCGTGATCAGGGGGCGCACGTCGAGCTTGCCGCGGGCCATCAGCTCCAACACGGCTTGGATGTTTCGCTGTTCCGTCCAGCGGACGTAGGGGGCCGGATAATCGTGGCCGCGGTCTTCGTAATCGGCGTCGTAGCGGCCCGGTCCGTAGGAGCACGAAACGACGAACTCGGCCTCCTTGAAGTAAAACGGTCGACGGTCAAGCGCCAGCCCAACGACCCCGACAAGCACCACGCGGCCTTTTTTGCGCACGGCGGCAGCGGCCAGATCGATTGGCGCATTGGAGGCCGTTGATGCGGTGATCAGAACGGCATCGGCTCCGAGTCCGCCGGTCTCCGCAAGAACCTGGCTTTCACTCACGTTGGGCCGGGCCTGCTCGGCGCCCATTTTGAGTGCCAGATTGCATTTCGCTGCGTCCGGATCGGTGCCAATGACGCGGCAACCGGCGGCGGCCAGGATGGCGACGGCAATCTGGCCAATCAATCCAAGTCCGATCACCAGCACCGACTCGCCCAGCTCGCACTCGGCCAGTCGCACTCCCTGTAACGCGATTGCCCCCAACACCGCGAAGGCCGCCTGATCGAAGTCGACTCGATCGGGAACTGCGGCACAGAGATGTTTGCTGACCGAAACGATCGCCGCGTGGGGGCCGTTCGAGGCGACTCGGTCGCCCGGCTTCAAGTTTTGCACCCCCGCGCCGCAGGCCAAGACCACTCCGGCCGAGCTGTAACCCATCGGAATCGGCGTATCGAGGCGTTCGCGCACCTGGCGAAGCGTCGTCAGCACGCCTTCGTTGCGGCACTTTTCCAAGACGCGCCGCACGAGGTCGGGGCGCTCGCGGGCTTTGCCCAGAAGAGACTTTTTCGCCAGATCGATCGTCATCCGCTCGGTGCCGGCCGAAATCACGGAGGCGACATTGGCGATCAGCACTTCCCCCGGTTGGGCCAGGGGAGCCGGCACTTCGGCGACAACCAGCTTCCCGCTACGAACGTCCTGGATGACTTGATGCACTTCGTGTGCCTGCTGGTGCGGACAGCATGCCGGGCGCTCGGCAGCCGTTTCAAGCTGCCCGATCGGCCGTCGCCCCGGCACTCCGTTTGTCCGGGCGGCCCCGGTCATTCCATTGGAACCGGGGCATTTATATTAAATCGAGAGAAATTCGGGAATGATCCGGCGATTAGGGTCCCGGGGGGTGTGCGCTGAGAAACAGCCCAGGCCGAGTCGCCGCTGCGATAAATCACGACCTGAGTGGTGTCTAGCCTTTGCTACGGTTTTGGCCCTCCGGCTCAGCGCCACACGCGGCTTAAATTGTGGGCGCGCTCTGGGCCGCACTTCGACTGCCCCGGTCGCGCGGCGCGCTCGGGCCCTCGAAATACCCGGTCAGCATGCGGACGCGATACGTCTGGTAGCCGCACACCAACCCGATCACTGCCAGAGCCGCGGCGTAAAGCAGCGTGTACTGCGATTTGACGACCGGATCGCGGCCGACGAGCACCAGCGATCCGTAGGCGACCAGGCAGGCAACGGTCATGAACGTCACCAGCCGCACGCGGAAAAACAGCCCCGAGGCCACGATCAATAGCGGATATCCGATTAAAAGCGGTCCCAGCGGATCGTCCGCGACGTAGAGCATGATCGTGAGCAGGTAGGTGTCGGCCGCGGCCCAAAGATAGCGGGCAAAGTTGCCGTCCGCGCGACGCAGCAAAAACTGGCACAGCAGGGCAACCGCGGCCCACGCTCCAAACAGGCCCATCACGACGAGGTGATACGGGAGGTCGTAGCCGCTGATCATGTACTTGAGCTGCACGATCAGCGCGGAAACGAGAATCGCCCCCAAGTGCATGGCCAGAGTCGGCTCCCGCCTCCCCCAGCGGAGAACGCGGTGGAACACGCTGGCGGGCGTGACGGTCAGCGGCTCCCCGCGGAGAAAGTGCTCGAGGTCTTCAACCAGCGCGGCGGCCGACTGGTATCGTCGGCGCGGATCCTTTTCCAAGCAGCGGAGGCAGACCAGTTCCAGCGACAGCGGAATGTTGCGATTCAGCGATCGCGGGCGCGGAGGCTCGCCTTCGATCACTTCCAGCAGCGTGTCGATCGGACTGGCGTTTTGAAACGGCGGCCGGCCGGTCAACAGCTCGAACAGGATGGCTCCCAGACTGTAGATATCGCTCTGCGGGGAGTGAGCCGGCGCGTGCCCTGCCGCCTGCTCGGGCGACATGTAACCGATCGTTCCTACGATCAGTCCGGATTGCGTGTGAGCCGAGTCGGTGCCGTAGGTCTTGGCAAGTCCGAAATCGGTGACGTAGGGCGTGCCGTCAGGTGCGAGCAAAATATTCGAGGGTTTAAGGTCGCGGTGGATCATGTTGTGTTCGTGCAGGTATTGCACGGCCCGGGCGACGGCGGCCAGGCACTCGGCGGCCCGCCGCGGCTCGAAGGGCCCTCGCCCCAGCTCCTGGGCCAGCGACCGACCCTCGATGAAATCCATCGCGAAAAAGTGCTGGCCGTGCACTTCGCCCGCTTCGTGGATGCCGACGATGTTCGGATGCCGCAGACTTCCAGCCGCGCGCGCCTCGGCGTAAAAACGGCGCACGTCGTCGGGTGAAGCCAATCGGCTCGACAGAATCATCTTGAGCGCGACGGGCCGGTCGAGGTCCGTTTGGTGGGCCCGGTAAACGACGCCCATGCCGCCGCGGCCGAGTTCGCCCAGAAGCTGATATTTCCCAAACGGCTGCGGCGCCGACTCATCCTGGGCCGGCCGTTCGTCGGGTGAAGCGGAGCGATCGACGGCAGGTCGCTCTGGTGCCAGCCGGTCCAGCAGCTCCAAGTACCGGGCGAATTTCGCCAGCGAGGGATGCCGCTCGATCAACACGCTTTTTGAAGGGAGGTCGCCTTCGTGCAACGAGCTCATGTAGCGATCGAGCACCGCAAAGAGCTCGGCATCCTCGGGCGTCAGCGCCGCTTGGGATGACGGATCGGTGAGCGGTTCGCCGGCGGTCATTGTTCGAGGCTTTCGTGCAGCTTCTTGAGGGCCCGCATCCAGAGCATTTGCACGGCCGGCCGCGAACGGCCCATTCGCCCGGCAATCTCGTCAAACGGCAGGCGTTCGAGATTGCGCAGGATGATCACTTCCTGATAGTCGGGCGGCAGCTGGGCGACGGCCTGCGAGATTGCCATCTGCTCCTCCGAGCGGAGCACGATCTGGCTGGGGGTTTGTCCCGGATCGCTGGGATCGCGCGTCGGCCCGCTCGAATCGTCGTTGCGCGGAGCGTCGAGCGAGACCTCGCGACCGGCCCGGCGCCGTTCGGCGATTCCGTAACGACGCACGTAGTCGGCCGCGTTGTGGTGGACGATGCGTTTCAGCCAGGCCAGCCACTCGCCATCGGTCGTGCCGCGGAACTGGTCGAGTCCGCGGTGGGCTTCGAGCAGGGTTTGCTGGACGAGGTCCGAATGGTCGACCTTGGCCTGCAGCCAACTGCCGACCTGGGCCCGTGCGACAAGGCTCACGTAATCGCGACAGCGCTCGAACAGCTCATTGCGGGCGTCGCGGTCGCCGCCGCGGGCCCGCTCCAACAGCGGAGCCAGACGATTGGTGCCCGAATCGTTCGCGCTAGTCTGGTTCATGAGGACCGATGGCGCCGAATCGAAAATCGGCGCGGTCTCGGGACGATCGCCATGTCCCGAGCTGGGAACGACTCTCTCCGAACGCCGTCACGAGGGCCGCTGATTCGTTTTGTATCGCTCGCTGGCTTTGCGCAGGAGGTCCCGCTCCTGTTCAGTCAGACTGGCTTCACCCTGAGAGTGAATCTTGTCGAGGATCGCGTCGACTTTGAGGTCGAAATTCTGTGGGGACTCTTCGGGGGGCCGGTAGACCCGGACGTGCCGCGGCCGAACCCAGGCGCGGCGCTTGATAAAAGGCGACAGCGTTCCGCCCAGCCGATCGATCCGCCATCCGAAGCGATGATAGGCGAATCCAAAGGCCAGCCCGCCCAGGTGAGCCGCGTGCGCGACGCCGTCGCTGATTCCCGTGCCGCCGAACGATTGCAGGACGGGCACGAGGTCATAGATCAGATAGCCCAGGACGACGAACCGAATCTGCACGCGGAGCAGGAAGAAGAGCAGAATCTCTTCCCGCGGAAAGAAGATCGCGTAAAGCGCCATAATCGCCATCACGGCGCCCGATGCGCCGATCGCGGGCGTCGGATCCCCTTGCAACAAAGACAGACCCAAAAATGCCAGGCCCGAGGCGAGCGCCGCCGTGAGATAAAAGAGGACAAATTCGCGCGTCCCATACATCCGCTCGAGCGTCGTCCCCCACCACCCGACAAACAGCATGTTGATGATGATGTGCCAGGGAATTCCGCCTCCGGGCTGGTGGCAGAACGCATACGTGACTAACCGCCAGACCTCTCCGTGCAAGACGCGGGCGGGATCCAGCTCAAGCGCCTCGGTCACGGCGCTCGTCGGGCGCGTGAAGGTCACGTCTCCATACGTCACCTCGGTGGAGTGCAGGGAGAGGAGCTGCAGGACGAACACAATGATGTTGGCCGCAATGATCCACTTGCAGCCGGGCGTGCCCCACTGCGAGCGCCAGCCGCGCGGGTCGTCACGCAGGTAATCGCGACTATAAATGCCCATTCAACGCCTTCAAGTCATCCGGCCCCATGTGCGGATATTCGCTCCCGGGGGCTGATCCTTGAGATGGTACGGCTTTCCGCGGATCGGGAATAGTCCGTCCCGAACGCGCCAGCCGGAGAAACCGGGAACCCGGCTGAATCCTACCGCAACAGAAGCGCTTGTGCGCATGCTGTGCAACGAGATGCGCCTGGGCCGCGCCGCGACCTATGGCCTTTGAGCGGGGCTTATTTCCGCGGCAAGACGGCTTCGGCTTGTTGGCGCGGCACCTGACCCGGCAAGGAGGTGGCCAGGCCGCTGTTCTCCTGGATCAGACTTTTCACGCGCGCCTCGGCTTCGGAAATCTTTCGCCGCAAATCGTCGACCCGCCGGAGCGAGGCATTGCGCTCGTCGTCGGCCTGATTGATCTGTGTCACCAGGCCAGTCTGAATGTCTTTGCCACCGAGCAGCTCGGCAATCCGCGTGTCACGTTGGTCGCGGGCCGTCGTGGCCAGCTCGGCCTGGGTCGCCAGGTTTCTTTCTTGCTTTTTGAGCAGCTCGTCGTGGGTCACGAGCTTGGCCTGCAGGTCGGTAATTTGGGAAACGAACGACGACGGGATTCCCGCGCGAAGGCGGAAATTCTGCCCACTCCAGTTCGGAACATCCTCGGCACGGACGGGGAACGTGGCTTTGAGCCCCGACTCGTTGGCCTCGACCTGAGCAACATTGAACGAGCCCACGTAACTCGAGGCACCGTTGTTCTCGAGCTGGAACACGTACATTTCGGTGTTGGGCTGGATGCCAGTGGTTTTACCAGCGTTCGCGAGGAGGGCGTTGTTCGTCGCGTCAAATGTCCCTTTTACCGGGGAGTAGTAGTGGTTCCAACGGAGCATTTCGCGCTCGAGATCGCCGCGAGCCTCTTCGAATGCCTGGCGGGCATCCGCCAGGCTTTTTGCCGTCTTCTCTTCACCGGCCTTGGCGTCCTGGAGTTGCTTCATCCAGGCGCCGCGTGCATTCACCAGTCGGGCGCCGGTAATGAAGCCAATTGCGGCCGCAATCGCCAGCACGAGAATCAGAATCTTGCCGACAAGATGCATCGAGTTTTCCCCTAAAAGGTCACCTTTATCATAGACCTGTTTTCCCGGCACGGTCAATAAGCCGGTTTGTCGCCCTGCGCAAGGAGGCCCGGGCGGCGGGGCGTATGCTGCCGTTTGCCCACGAAGTCGGCCCCCACGAGCAGACCGCAGGCCCTAGAACCGGCGCATTCGATTCGCCCGTACGGCCACGGTCGCTACAATGGCGCCCCGGTCGACCACAGCACCCGGTCTCGACTCGTACGGAGCGGCGCGACAATGCAAAAACCGTTCAAGCTTCCGCGGGCGAACCTCAACCCTGGGGAGTGCCTCTGCAGCTACTGCACGGCCAAGTGCTGCCGCTACTTCGCGTTGCCAATCGACGAGCCAACGAGCTGGAAGGAATTCGACTACCTGCGCTGGTTCATGATGCACGGCCGCGTGTCGATCTTCGTGGAAGAGAAGACCTGGTACTTGATGGTCCACGCCGACTGCCGGCATCTGCAGCCCGATAACCGTTGTGGGACCTATGAGACGCGTCCGCAAGTGTGCCGCGAATACTCGATCACCAATTGCGAGTATGAAGACGACGCGGTCTACGAAAAATACTTCGAAACCCCGGAGCAGATTTGGGAATACGCCGAAGCCGTCATGCCCAAGCGCCGCAAGAAACGCCGCGCGGGCCAACCGGCCGTCTCGCTCCCCGTTCTGACGAGCGTCGGTTGATCCGCGACAGGGACCTGGCCGAGAAGCCAATTCGCACAGGAGGCGCCCGATCGTCATGTCGAAGCCCGTGATCAAGCCGCAAACGCTCAAGGGATTCCGCGATTACCTCCCCGGGCCGATGATCGCCCGCGAGCAATTGATCGACACGGCCCGACGCGTCTACCGCGGCTTTGGCTTCTCTCCCATCGACACGCCGGCGCTGGAATACAGCGAAATTCTCTTGGGCAAAGGGGGGGAGGAAACCGACAAACAACTGTTTCGCTTCACCGATCAGGGGGAGCGCGACGTCGCCATGCGGTTCGATCTCACCGTCCCCTTGGCGCGCTTTGCGGCCCAGCACCTGCAAGAGATCGGCACTCCGTTCAAGCGTTATCACATCGGGACAGTCTGGCGCGCCGAAAAACCGCAGAAGGGCCGCTTCCGTGAATTCATTCAATGCGATTTTGACACGCTCGGCACCGATTCCAACATCGCCGACGCGGAAACGCTGCTGGTGATCCACGACTTGATGGAGCGGCTCGGATTCTCGAAGTTCGCGATCCGCATCAACAATCGGCTGGTGCTGAATGGGTTGCTCGAGCACTTGGGACTGACCGGCCAGACGGTCGGCGTGCTGCGCGCCCTCGACAAGCTCCCCAAAATCGGCCGCGAGGCTGTGATCGCCGAGATGACCGAGAAGGTCGGCACCTCGGCGACGCAGGCAGACTCGGTCCTCAAGATGACCGAGCTGGAAGGGCCGACAGGCGACGTGCTCGCGCAGGTCGAAACCATGCTGGCGGGGAACGAGCAGGGCCTGACCGGTATTGCCAAACTGCGTGAGCTGTTTACCTGGTCCGCGGTGGCGGGAGTTCCCGAGGGGCGGGTCTCCTTGGATTTGTCGATCGCCCGCGGGCTCGACTATTACACAGGGACGATTTACGAGACGTTCTTGAACGATCTGCCCGGCATCGGCAGCGTTTGTTCGGGCGGCCGCTACGATAACCTGGCCGGTCTGTTCACCAGCCAAAAGCTCCCGGGCGTTGGCGCGAGCCTGGGGTTGGACCGCCTGCTGGCGGCGATGGAAGAACTCGGCATGCTGGCCGCCGCTTCCACCCCCGCGCCGGTTCTGATTCTGCTTTTCGACGCCGGCCACACGGGCGACTATCTGCGCATCGCCCGGAAGCTCCGCGATGCCGGGATCGACACCGAAGTCTTCTGCGACGCCCGCAATATCGGCAAGCAACTCAGCTACGCGAGCCGCAAAGGTTTCAAAGCGGCCGTGATCGCCGGTCAGAGCGAGTTCGAACAGGGGACGTTTCAGGTCAAAGACCTGCAGGCCGGCCAGCAAACGACGGTGACCGAGGCTGACCTGGTGAGCGAGCTGAAGCGAGTGATTGCAACTCGCTGACGCGAGCCGTTGCTAGCGCCGTCGCAGCGTCGCGTTGCGCATTTCGCGCGTGTCCTCTTTGCGGCGCAGGGCCTCGCGTTTGTCGTGCAGCTTCCGCCCCTTGGCGACCGCCACCGTGACCTTCACAAGGCCGCGCGAGAAATAGACGGCCAACGGGATGAGCGTCAGCCCTTTTTGCGTGGCTGATTCGGCGACTTTTCGCAGCTCTTGTTTGCGAATGAGCAGCTTGCGGACGCGTTTGGGCTCGTGATTCATCACCGTCGCCTGCGGATATTCGGCGATATCGGCCCCGACCAGCCACAGCTCGCCGTCGCGGATGCGGGCGTACGCCTCTTCGATCGAGATCTTGCCGTTGCGGATGCTCTTGACCTCGCTGCCGGTGAGCACGATGCCGCATTGCAGCTCGTCGAGGATGTCATACTCGTGCCGCGCGCGGCGGTTGCGGCAGACCGCCTGCGAGTTGGGATCGTTCTTCTCCTGCTTCTTGCCGGTCATGCGAGAGGTATCCGGAGATGATGACTAGCTGAGCAGGCTGCGGCGAACGACCTCGGCCGCCTTGGCGAAGCAGGGCTGCCACTCGATTTCGGGGCGGCCCAGTTTGAGGCAATTGCGGACGCTGACCAGCGTGTTGCGGGCCATGTGCGGGCAGCGATTGCAAGCGCACGTTTCGCCCGAAGAGGTCATGATCCCCGGCACCGGAATGTATTCGTGCTGCGGAGCGGCTTTTTTGAGCGGGTAAATCATGTTGGCTTCGGTCGCGACGAGGAATTTCGTCGGCGTGGCAATCGAGGCGACATATTTCCGCATTTTCTCGGTGCCAGCGATGACATCGCTCACTTCGAGAATGTTCTGCGGGCATTCCGGATGGGCAATCACCACGCTCCCCGGGTTGTTCTTTTTGGCGCGGAGCAAATCCTGCAGGCTGAAAATCTCGTGAACCATGCACGAGCCGGGCCACAGAATCATCTTGCGCCCGGTCACTTCTTCCAGGTAGCGGCCCAAGTGCTGGTCTGGAACGAAGAGGATTTCCTGGTCGGGTTGGATTTTATCGATCGTTTCGCGGGCGTTGCCGCTGGTTACGATCCAATCGCAAATGCTCTTTACGGCAGCCGTCGTGTTGATGTAAGCGACGGTTACAAAGTTTCGCCCGTCGGCGCGCAGCTGGCGTTGAAACGCGTCCAGCTTGTCGAACGGGCAGCTCTCGGAGAGGGAGCAGCCGGCCAACAGGTCGGGGATCAGGACCTTCTTCGTGGGGTTGAGCATCTTGGCCGACTCGGCCATGAAGTGAACGCCCGCAAAGACGATCACCGAAGAGCGCACGCCGGCCGCGTCGCGGCACAGCTTGAGGCTGTCGCCCGTGAAGTCGGCCACGTCCTGAATCTCGCCGTCGACGTAGTAGTGGGCGAGAATCGTGGCATCCTTTTCCTTCTTGAGCGATTCGATCTCGTCCATCAGGTCGAGAGGATCTTCGTATCGCTCGGCCGCGCCTAACGTTTGCTCAACCACAGGAAGTTGCATGCGGCACCTGCCCTCGGTTCGGAGGTCGTGAATGCACTTATCTTATGAATTATAGGATCGGCGGGAATCCTGGGATTAACCCGGGGGACTCGCTGCGACCAGAGGTATTCCCGCCGTCGCTACTGCCGAGTGGCGGTCTTTATAATCAAATATCCGTTTCTCGCCCTGACAATTTCGCGCTATTTTTATGTCCGAACTCGACAAACTACTCGACACGGCCAACGACGAACTGTTCGACGTCCAAACCCAGGCCGCCGGGCCCGCCGGGCAGCTGCCCCTGACCGACGAGTTGCTGCGCAACAGCCCCAGCGGCGACCTGTTCGGGATGACCCAGAGTGCGGGAATGGGCTGGAACCCGCAGCAGCTTCTGCGGGACCAGGTCCTGGTCGTCAGCACGCAAGGAGGCCTGCGCGGCGAAGATGGCCGGCCCATCGCTCTTGGTTACCACACCGGGCACTGGGAGGTCGGCTTGCTAGTCAAAGCGGCGGCCGAGGAGCTCGATCGACTGGAGCGTCTGCCTTTTTCGGCGACCGTGAGCGATCCGTGTGACGGCCGTTCGCAGGGCACAACGGCCATGATGGACAGCCTGCCCTACCGCAACGATGCGGCCATCGTGCTCAAACGGCTGATCCGCTCGTTGCCGCTGCGGAAGGGCGTGATCGGCGTGGCCACCTGCGACAAGGGCCTGCCGGCGACAATGATGGCGCTGGCCGCTCAGCACGATCTGCCGACCGTCATTGTGCCGGGCGGAGTGACGCTGCCGGCGGCCGACGCCGAAGACGCGGGAAAAGTCCAGTCGATCGGCGCGCGGTTCGCCGAGGGAGACATCACCCTCGAGTACGCAGCGGAAATGGGTTGCCGCGCGTGCGGGTCAGCTGGTGGCGGCTGTCAGTTCCTGGGGACCGCGGCCACCTCGCAGGTTGTCGCCGAGGCGCTGGGGCTCGCCCTGCCCCATACGGCGCTCGCGCCGTCAGGCCAGCCGATCTGGCTCTCCGCCGCTCGCCAGGCTGCCCGGGCCGTCGTGCGTTTGGCCGAGAACAAGCTCGCGACGCGCGACATCCTCACGGCTGACGCCCTGGAAAATGCGCTCGCCGTCCACGCCGCCTGTGGCGGCTCGACCAATCTCTTGTTGCACGTGCCCGCGATTGCGTTCGAGGCGGGGTTGCGGCGGCCGACGGTCGAGGATTGGCATCGCGTCAACTGCCGCGTCCCGCGCCTGGTCGACGTCCTGCCGA
>DASPSM010000301.1:0-6477 GCA_035623955.1 Planctomycetaceae bacterium | reverse complement strand
ACGAGCAATTCGCGATTGGTGCGCAGACCGTGAATGTGCGCTCCGGCCAGCGCACGGCTTAGCCGCCTAGCCGCCTCCGCTCGCGTTGGAGCGTAGGCGATCACCTTGGCCAACAAGGAGTCGTAGTAGGGCGAGACGATTCCGGTCTCATCAATCGCGGAATCGACGCGAACATCCGCTCCCTCGGGAAACCGAAAGCGATGCAACTCACCGGCGGATGCCAGATAGTCGAGCCGCGGGTCCTCGGCGCACAGTCGAGCTTCGATCGCGTGGCCGCGAGCGGCGGCGTTTTGAACTTCGGCGGGCAGTGGCTCGCCCGCTGCGACCAGGATTTGCAGCCGCACCAGATCGAGCCCCGTCACACATTCGGTGACGGGATGCTCGACTTGCAGCCGCGTGTTGACTTCCAGGAAATAAAACCGACCGTCGGAGCCAAGCAGAAACTCGACCGTGCCGGCGTTCACATAGCCAATTTCCTTGGCGGCGCGGAGGGCCGCGTTTGCCAGCGCGCGGCGGAGCTCGTCATCGACTCCCGGCGAGGGGGACTCTTCGACCAGCTTTTGATGGCGGCGCTGGATCGAGCACTCGCGTTCGAACAAGTGCAGCACATTGCCGTGAGTATCGCCCAGGATTTGTATCTCGATGTGCCGGGCTGTTTCAAGGTACGGTTCGACAAACACAGTGCTGTCGCCGAACGCGGCTTGCGATTCCTGGCGCGCCACTTCGAGCAGCGACGGGAACTCAGCCGCTGCTCGCACGACGCGCATCCCCCGGCCCCCGCCGCCGGCCGAGGCCTTGATCATCAGCGGCCAACCCAAGGGTTCCGCCTGACGGAGGATCTGCTCGGCGGACTGATTCGAGACTGCGATCGTCGGCAACACGGGCACATCGGCCGCCTGCATCCGCCGCTTGGCTTCGATCTTCGAGCCCATTGCGGCGATGACGTCTGACGGCGGCCCGATAAATCGAACGGCCGCTTCCTCGCAGGCGCGCGCAAAGGCCGCATTTTCGGACAAAAAACCGTAGCCGGGATGAATGGCATCGCTGGCCGTCTTGCGGGCGGCGGCCAAGATGGCATCGATGCGCAAGTACGATTCCGACGGCCGCAGGCCCCCCAGCGGCACTGCTTCATCCGCTTCTTGAACAAACAACGCGTCGCGATCCGCGTCCGAGAAGACCGCGACGGTCGAGATCCCCATCTCCCGGCACGTGCGCAGGATCCGCCGGGCGATCTCGCCGCGATTGGCGATCAGGATTTTTTTAAAGGACGAGCGTTCGGCCATCAGATTCTCGCCACCGAGATCCGCAGAGCACTGGCGGACAGGCCGCCAGTGCCACCCTACCCCATTAACCCCTTGATTCTGGCAATGACTCGCGGTTGCAATCCTACGTTTTGGCCCGGAGGGGCCACCGATAATAGCCCAGCGTTTCAACGCTGGGTTGGCGAGGCGACATCATTATCAATTCTTTAGCCCCGTGAGGGGCGACAGAGACCGGGGCGAAGTGCGATGCTCGTTCGAATGCGATCTGCCGCCCCCAAAAACGGGGACTGACCCCCTACCGGAACGGCAAACCCGCTTTCCAGCCACAACGGGTCAGGGGTCTGTCCCCTTTTTTGGGCAAAGCCGGCTTTCGGAGTGAAATCATTCAACGCCTTCCCCACGCCTGAAAGGCGTGGGCTATTGTCGGTCGTCCCTGGCGGGACGAAGACTTCCGGATTGGTCTTGTCATCTCCGCGAGTCGGCGTCTGTTCGTAACGCGATGAATTAGGGGCGTAAAGTGCCACCCAACACTCCTACATCCGAAACACGCCGAACCGCTCGGCCCCTTTCACCTCGGCGGACAGCGCCGCGGAGAGTGCGATCCCCAGCACGGTCCGCGTATCGCGCGGATCGATGATGCCGTCGTCAAAGACCTGCCCGCTGGTGAACGTCGCCAGAGATTCGCGCTCGATTTGATCTTCCACAGCCTTTCGCATCATCGCATCCTGCGCCTCGTCGATGGGTTTGCCGGCCGCCTGTGCCGCGGCCCGGCGAACGATGGACATCACTCCCGCCAGTTGCTGAGGCCCCATCACGGCCGTCTTGCTGTTGGGCCAGAGGAAGACAAACCGCGGCTGGTACGCATAGCCGCACATGCCGTAGTTGCCGGCCCCGTAAGATCCGCCGATCTGCAAGGTGATGTGCGGCACGGTGCTGTTCGAGACGGCGTTGATCATCATCGCTCCGTGCTTGATGATGCCGGCCTGCTCGTACTGCTTGCCGACCATGTAGCCAGTCACGTTCTGGATGAAGATCAACGGGACCTGATGCCGGTTGGCGAGCTGAATGAACTGGGCCGCCTTCTGCGATTCCGCCGAAAACAGCACTCCCTGTTGATTGGCCAGGATGCCGATCTCATAGCCATAGAGCGACGCCCAGCCAGTGATCAGATTGGCGCCGTAGGCCGGCTTGAACTCATGGAACCGTGAGCCATCGACCACGCGGGCAATGATCTCCCGCATGTCGACCGGCATCTTCAGGTCGGCGGGTGCCAGGCCAAGCAGATCCTCCGCGTCGTAGACCGGTTCTTCGACGTCCGCCGCCGCTGCGGGGCCGAGCTTTTTCCAGTTCAAGTTCGCAACGATCTCGCGCCCGATCCGCAGCGCGTCCAATTCGTCGGCTGCCAGGTAATCGGAGAGCCCCGAGACGCGGGAATGCATTTCCGCGCCGCCCAGCTCCTCGTCGGTCGATTCCTCCCCGGTGGCCATCTTCACAAGCGGAGGGCCGCCGAGGAAAACTTTCGCCCGATCCCGGACGAACACCGAATAATCGCACATGGCCGGCGTATAGGCCCCGCCGGCCGTGGAGTTGCCAAACACCAGCGAAATCGTGGGAATGCCGAGCGCCGAGAGTTGGGTCAGGTCGCGGAATGACGCGCCGCCCGGCAAAAAGATTTCGGACTGCCGCGGCAAGTCGGCTCCGCCCGACTCGGTCAGCATGATGTTCGGCAGCCGATTCTGCTTGCAGATTTCCAGCCCGCGGAGCGACTTGCGGAGCGTGTAAGGATTGACGGCGCCTCCGCGGACCGTGGGATCGTTGCCGCTGATGTGACACTCGACGCCCGAGACGACGCCAATGCCTCCGACGACCGCCGCGCCGACCTCATATTCGGTCCCTGCGGCGGCAAACGGCGACAGCTCCAAAAACGGTGAATCGCGATCGACGAGCAGCTCGATTCGCTCGCGGACCAGCAGCTTGCCGCGCTGGTGGTGGCGCGCGACGTTCTTCTCGCCGCCGCCGGCCCGGGCGGCCGCCAAGAGCTTCTCCAATTCCTCCAGCTGCGCCAGGACCGCCTCGCGGTTCCTGCGATACTGGTCCGATTTTGGCTCGAGCCTGGAGGAGAGAATCGGTCGCGGCACCGCTCGGGACAGTTTCATAGACATGGTTTCAAAACCCTCTCCCATTCCGATGGGAGAGGGCAGGGTGAGGGCTCTTCTTTTCTGCGTTTTTCAAAGACAGCCCTCACCCCGGCCCTCTCCCGGCGGACCGGGAAAGGGGGAAAATGTCACCGCGGCGGGGCGATCCCCTCGAGCTTGGCGATGATGCCCAGCATGATTTCATCGGCCCCTGCGCCGATCGACATCAAGCGCGAGTCGCGATAGTACCGGGCCAGCGGGTACTCTTCCATGTAGCCCATCCCGCCGTGGAACTGCATGCACGTGTCGGCCACTTCGCGCACCAGCCGCCCGGCCTTGAGCTTGGCCATCGACGCTTCGCGGGTGTAGTCTCCGCCGGCGTCCATGATGCGGCCGCAGTGGTAGCACATCTGCCGCAGGAACTCGACTTCTGACAGCAGCTCCGTCAGCTTGAAGTAAATCCACTGGTTCTCGATCAGCGGCTTGCCGAACGTTTGTCGGCCACGGCAGTATTCGATCGTCATCCGCAGAATTTTCTCCGCGCCGGCGACCGCCCCGATGCTGCCGATCAACCGCTCATTCTGGAATTGCCGCATCTGATAGAAGAAGCCCTGGCCTTCCTCGCCAATGCGGTTGGCCAAGGGGACGCGGACGTTGTCGAACGCCAGCTCGGCCGTATCGCTGGCCCAATTCCCCAGCTTTTTCAATTTTCGACTGACAGTGAAGCCCGGCGTGTCCGTAGGCACGATGATCAGCGACATCCCCTTGTACGTCGTGCCCGGCGTGGTGCGAGCCAGCAGGCACAGCCAGTCGGCCTGCACGCCGTTGGTGATGAACATCTTGCTGCCGTTGATCACGTACTCGTCGCCGACCCGCTCGGCCCTCGTGCGGATCGAGGCGACGTCCGAACCGGCCCCCGGCTCCGTGACGGCGATCGAGCAGACCGCGTCCCCGCGGATGGCCGGCTCGAGGAACTGTTTCTTCAGCTCGTGCGACCCAAATTGGTTGAGCGCCGGAGTGGCCATGTCGCTCTGCACGCCGATCGCCATCGGGATCGACCCGCCGTTGATCCGCGCCAATTCCTCCGCCAGCGCCAGGTTGTACCAATAGTCCCCGCCCGCCCCGCCATACTCCTCCGGGTAAGACAGCCCCAAGAGGCCCAGATCGCCGGCCTTCTTGAAGACCTCGTGCGCGGGGAACATCTCGGCTTCTTCCCACTCGTCCACGTAGGGATTGATTTCGCGGTCGACGAAATCGCGCACCGTCTCGCGAAACAGCTGATGGGCCTTCGTGAAGCCCGTGCCTGGAATCGTCCCTTCCGCACTCGCGTCGCGCAACTGAGTGACCATTCGCCAAGACTCCCGGAAAGCTCGAGAGGGAATTGAAGAATTCTTTGACTTTATCGGGCCGCAATTCGTGGTGCCAGAGACGTTCGCAGCGATTCGGCGTATTCTACGATTCGGTTGATCTGGAAGCTCGAAACCCTACTTGAATGGGCTATTGTGGACCGCCGAAAGACAGGACCCCTCACCCCCAGCCCCTCTCCCGCAAGGGGAGAGGGGGGAAGACTCGCGGGGGTCTCTTTTTTCTCTTCTCTCTTCTCTCTTCTCCCCTCGCGGGAGAGGGGTCGGGGGTGAGGGTGGGTGAGGGGGCATTCGGGTATTCGCCGGCAATCGCGCACGGCTAATTGGGAGTCCGAACTGTGAGCAAGTTCGAGATGATTGACGTGTCTATCGATTCTCGCGGCGTCGGCCGGCTAACCCTCAATCGGCCGGACGCCAGGAATGCGATGTCGCAGCCGTTGATGCGGGAGCTGCGGACCGCAGCCGGGCAGTTTGCCGAGGACGAATCCGTGCGGGTGATCGTCCTGACGGGGGCGGGCGAGGTATTCAGTGCCGGCGGCGACCTGAAGGGGATGAGTCAGCAGGTCGGCAACACCCGCGAGGGCCGCCTCGCCGATGCGACCGAGTTCGCAACGACCCTCTTGGAACTTGATCAGCTGCCGAAACTACTGATCGGCCGAATCAACGGCTCGGCGTTCGGCGGCGCCTTGGGGCTGATCTCAATTTGCGACATCGCCATCGGCCTGACCGACGCGACGTTCCGTCTGAGCGAAGTCACCCTCGGGCTGATCCCCGCCACCATCGCCCCCTACGTAGTGGGGAAGATCGGCGTTCCCAACGCGCGGCGGATCATGCTCAACGCGCACAAACTCGACGGTGTCGCTGCCGGGCGGTTGGGACTGCTCGACGTCGTGGTCCGCACAGTCGAGGAGTTGGACGAGGCTGTCGAACGCGACGTGACCGCCGCGCTCTTGTGCGCCCCCGGTGCCGTCGCCAACGCCAAGCAGCTGATCCGCTTCGTCAGCACCCATCACGCCCAGGAGAACCTTCAGTACACGGCCACCGCGCTGGCCGACGCCTGGGAAACGGCCGAAATTCGCGAGGGCATCGACGCCTTCTTCAACAAGCGCAAGCCCAACTGGCAGGCGTGAAACCGCCAACCAGTGGCGGATCACCGCGCGCTCGGATAAGGTGACTCCCGAGACAACATCCTGGAGAAGCCTGCCATGTCACGTCTGTCGTTTGCCCTGATGTCGCTGCTCGGTGTGGGCCTGACGCTCGGCCCCGCATGCCATCCATCCGCTGCTGGCGCAGACTCCCTGTCCCCCTTCGCCGTCTTCGTGGACGACTACTTCAACGCCGCCTTCGACGCCCGGCCCTCCATGGGCACCGCTCAGGGGCTGCATCAGTACGACGACCGGCTGGAAGATAACTCGGCTGCGGCCGTCGCCAAACGCATCGAGGTCGAAAAGACCTTCCAGACCCGGCTCGACAAGCTGCGTGCCGGCACGCTCACCGAGGACGAGGCCATCGACGCCGAGATCCTCGATGGCCGGATCAAGGCCGAGCTACTCAGCCTCGAGACGCTGCAAACCTGGCGGCACAACCCGATGGGCTACATCCGCGGGCCGGCGGGATCGATCGACGGCCTGATGAAGCGCAACTTCGCCCCGCCCGCCACGCGCTTGCGCTCGGTCATCGCCCGGCTGAAAGCGACGCCGGCGACGTTCGTCGCTC
>DASPSM010000287.1:0-2684 GCA_035623955.1 Planctomycetaceae bacterium | reverse complement strand
CGCCCATTTTCTCGGCGAGCTGCTGTGCCCTTCTGAGGGGACTTCCCTGCAATGAAATCGTGCGCGCTCGCCGCCTAGCGACTGCTTGGGCGCGCAAGGAAGTTGCCAAGGCAATGAAGCCGTCGCTTGTCGTTCGATAGGCGGAGTGTCCAAGCTCGTGAATAAGCCACGAATAATCGAGGAGGTTGACCGCGTCTAGCGAGGGACCTCCCCTGAAGCCAACGACATCGACGGCTGGATTTTTGCCCTCCAGGGCAGGGCCCAACAACACCCGACTGAAAGACCAAGGACGGCCGTATCGGGGCACAATCATTGTGGGGATAGGAAGCCTGCTTCGACGAATCTCGTCGCCGATCGCCTGTATCAGAAAGGCGTCAAACAGGAACCGCTCACCGACATCCGCTGGCCCAGGGAGTGCCTTCAGTGCTCGCGCGTGGACTCGCGCGCATTCTTCGATTGCGTGCTCATCTGGCGACCCGGCGCCTTTTGCCGCCATCAGAAAGTCGACTGCCTCCCTCATCTTGGCAGCAATTGGCCTGAGAATCTCGACTGCTTCTAACTCGCTAATTTCCTTTGAGACGAGGGCAAGACTACTCGAGGAAGCGAGCCTTCTTCGCATAGTAAGTAGCTGCTTCAGGACTTGGCCACCAGGATTTCGGCGCCGAATTTGAGCAAGTTCCAATAGTACAGGAACCAAACGAAGGCCACGCCTGCAAAGGCGACCAGCGTGTAGTGGACGCGGCCGGAAAAGCGCCAGTAGCGCCGGCTCCAGGCCACGATCGAACACAGCACGGCGAGCGCCGCCAGGCCCGCGCAGACCTGCGGAATCAGCAACAGATACTCGACTTCGCGCGGTGTGCCATAGACGACTTGCTCCGGCTCGCGCAATCCCCACACGAATCCGGCCAGGAATACGAGGCACGCGACCGAGAGCAGCCAGCCGACGAGCGAGATCAAGCCCGAAAAGAACGATCGCCGGAACCGCGTCGATTTCGCGCCGCGCCGGGCGAAAGCCAGAACCGGCCAGAAGAGAACCGCCGTCAGAAAGAGCCCGGCGCACGTTGCGATGAGAATCTGATGATAGCGCGGCCGATCGAGGCCGGTCTCGCGGATCAAGGCGACGGCCGGCACGTCTGCCAGATAAATCTGAGTGACGCGCCCCTGCTCATCCTCGTGAAAGATCAGTTTGCGCCGCCCATCGAGCTCGCGAAACACCATCGGGTCGACTTCGACATATCGACGAGGTTCGGAACCGCCCGCGGTCAGCGTTCCGTCGGTGTTGGCCGTGACCGTGAACGGCTGTATCAAAAGAGCCAACTTGGCGTACGTCGTTTGGGAGTGACGCGACACGCTGTATTCGCCTTCGAACCGTTTGAGCGTCGCCACGTCGACCGTTGATTTGACGCGGGGCGTATCGGCTGCCGGGAAATATCGATCGAGAAAAGCGAACAGCAACTCCTCGCGCGCGCCGGCCCCGCGGTCCGTGTTGTATGAGACGAACAGGCCGATCTTCTGCGCGGGAATCATGGCGAGCAGCGTGTGAAACAGCAGGGTATCGCCCCCATGATCGATGATTCTCTGACCGTTTCGGTTCAGCTCCCAGAATCCGTAGCACATGGCGTCGACTTTCGGGTCGTGGGCAAAAAGTCGTTCGCGCATGCGACGGGCCGTCTCCGGCTTGAGGATCTGAATGCCGTCGTATTTCCCGTCGTTCAAGTGAGCGATCAGGAAGTGCGCGATGTCGACGGCTGAGGCGCTCATCGCGCCGGCGGGCGCCAACGGAACGTACTCAAATTCTTCGACTTTGAAGCGGCCCTGGTCCCACTTGTAGGCCTTCGACATCGTGTCGGGCAGTTTGTCCGGCTGCCGGACGAGCGTGTGCTTCATGCCGAGCGGATTCAGGATCCGCTCTTCGACGACGTCTTCCCAAGGTTTGCCCGAAACCGACGCGACGACCAGGCCGGCTAGCGCCGTTCCGTGGTTGGAATAAGAGGAGAGCACGCCTGGCGGACGGACGCGGGCGGGCATTTCCTTTTTCAGGATCTCGGCGAGCGGCTTCACGTCGCTCGCGTGATGCGCGAACAGGCCGATGACGTGGTCTTCGAACCCGGGCGTGTGAGTCAGGAGGTTCTTGAGCGTGATCGGTTTGTCGAATGCCGGTGGAATCTGAACACCGGTCCCTTTGAGGTAGGTGTTCACGTCCGCGTCGAGGTCGAGTTTTCCCTCTTCGACGAGTTGCATCACGGCCAATCCAGGTAAACAACTTGGTCACGGACCCCACGCGAAACATGGTGGTCTGGGGATCGACGGGTTTGCGTGCCTCGACGTCCGCATAGCCGTAACCTTTGGCAAACACCAATTTGTCGTCCACCACGACAGCCACGACCGCCCCCGCGATATGCTTGGCTTCGAGCTGCACCAGCAGTGCGCCGTCGAAGAAAGCTTCCAGATCGTTCGGGTCGCCGACAGAACGCGGCTTGGCGGTCGGCTTGGTCGGCACATTTTCGGGCGACTTGGCCGGCGGTGTCTCAACCACTTTCGGCGTCGGGGTCGGCGTGGACTTCTCGACCGCCTTTGTCGGGGCTGCCGGAGGCTTTTGCGCCGGCATTTTGGGAGCCGGCGGTTCGGACGACAACGTCCGGGTTGCCCCGCCGACTGCGATTACGAGAATGACACCAGATATG
>DASPSM010000276.1:0-16442 GCA_035623955.1 Planctomycetaceae bacterium | reverse complement strand
TCCGGGCCGCTTCATCGCGCACAACGGATCGATGGCAACGATCCTGATGTTCTTCCACAAGGACGGCGTCCGGTCGTTCACCGTCACACCGTGGGGGCAGAGCGCCGATCCCAAATCGCCGCACTACATGGACCAGGGCGAGAAGCTTTATTCCAAGCGGCAAATGAAGCCAACCTGGTGGAGCGAGGCCGAGCTGCAACAGCACGTTGAATCGAAGATTGTGCTGGAGATCCGCTGACAGATCGCGGAACCAGGCAAGCTTCAATTGGGCGGCTGGGGAGAGCAGCCATTAAGATAATGGGATGAACGGGATACCAGCCGCGCTCCAATCGCGACTCGAGGCGTACGGGCAGGCACACGTCCTGCGATTCTGGGACGAACTGTCCGCCTCTCAGCGCCAACGCCTGGTCCGGCAGATTGAATCGCTCGATCTGGAGCGGATTGCCGCGTTTTGGGCTTCGCGGCAAAAGTCAGGCGAAAAACCGCAGGGGGAGAGTCTTGCCGACGTCGCAAAGCGGGCCGTCCCGCCGGCTTCGATCGTGCGGCTGCCCCAAACGCAGGCGGCGCGCGAGGAATGGGAGCGCGCTCGAAAGACAGGCGAGGAACTGCTGAAGGCCGGGCGCGTCGGTGCAATCCTGGTTGCCGGCGGGCAGGGGACGCGGCTTGGCTTTGAGAAGCCCAAGGGGATGTTCCCGATCGGCCCGGTCAGCCAGGCGACCCTGTTTCAGATTCTGGCCGAGCAGGTGTTGGCGCGATCGCGGCGGGCTGGGAAACCGATTCCCTATTTCATTATGACCAGCGACGCCACGCACGAAGAGACCGTCGCGTTTTTCAACGAGCATAACTGCTTCGGCCTGCCGCCGGGGGACGTCTTTTTCTTCGAGCAGGGGAACATGCCGGCCGTCGACGCCGCGACCGGAAAATTGCTGCTGGCCGAGAAAGGAGCGTTGAGCACCAGCCCCGACGGGCACGGCGGCATGCTGGCCGCGCTCGCGAAGGCCGGGCTCTTGGACGAAATGAAACGCCGCGGGATCGAGTTCCTGCACTACCACCAGGTGGACAATCCGACGGCCATCGTTTGCGACCCAGTGTTTCTCGGCTTTCATGCCGCGCGCGGGGCCGAGATGTCGATCAAGGTGGTCGCCAAGCGGTCGGCCGGCGAACGAATGGGGGTCGCGGTCGACGTCGACGGACGGACGCAGATCATCGAATACAGCGATCTGCCGCCCGAGGTCGCCAGCAAGACCGACGAACGGGGCGAGTTGCTGCTCTGGGCGGGGAGCACGGCGATCCACGTCTTCAGCCGCTCGTTCCTCGATCGCGTGGCCCACAGCGAGACCGCCTTGCCGTTTCACATCGCGCATAAAAAAGTCTCGTATTGCGACGAACGCGGAGCGCACGTCGCGCCCGAGCGAGAGAACGCCTACAAGTTCGAGCGGTTCATCTTCGACGCGCTGCCAGCGGCGGAGCGCTCGATCGTCCTGGAGACGGATCGCGCCCGCGAATTCAATCCAGTGAAAAATGCGACGGGGGACGATTCTCCCGATACCTCGCGGCGGGCGCTTTTGCGGTTACACCGCGATTGGCTGCGCGCGGCCGGCGCACTTGTTGACGATCAAACGCCCGTCGAGATCAGCCCGCTTTTTGCCCTCGACGCGGACGAAGTGGTCGCAAAGATCAAACCGGGCACGCACGTCGATAAACCGACATTCTCTTCCCCGACAACCACCTGACGGAAACGATTCGAGCCAGCCGAAATGTTGCACGCACTCATCATGGCCGGCGGAAGCGGAACGCGGTTCTGGCCGGCCAGCCGAGCCAACCGTCCCAAGCAATTCTTGCCCTTTTTCGGCAACGAGACGCTGCTGCAGGGGACCGTGCGGCGCGTCGCCGACTGGATCCCTGCCGAGCGGACGTTGGTCGTCACCAACCAGGCCCACGCGACCGAAACAGCGCGCGAGCTGCCCGCCCTTCTGGCGTCGAACATCGTGCGCGAACCGTGCGGGCGAAACACGGCCCCCTGCATCGGACTGGCGGCGATGTTGATCGCCGAACGCGACCCGAACGCCGTCATGCTGGTGATGCCGGCCGACCACCGCATCGAACGGGCCGGCCTGTTTCGCTCGGCGGTCGAGCGGGCGGTGGCACTGGTCGAGCGCGAACCAGCACTCGTGCTGTTTGGCATCCGGCCCAGTTATCCCTCCGTCGGTTTCGGCTACTTGGAGCGCGGAGCGGCCCTTTCCGGAGCCTCGGCCGGGGCATTTCGTGTCGCCTCGTTTCGCGAGAAGCCCGACCGTGCGAAGGCGGAGGAATTCCTGGCGGCCGGCCGCTTCTTCTGGAACAGCGGCATCTTCGTCTGGAAGGCCGCAACGATCCTCGACGCCCTGCGCCAATTCGAGCCGTCGATTTACGAGCGGCTGGCGGGCCTGCGGCCCCATCTGGCGACCAACAACTGGGAGGGAGTGCTCGGCGCGGAGTTCCCCGGCATCAAGGCGATCTCGATCGACTACGCCGTACTCGAACGGGCCGACAACGTGATGATGATCGAGGCCCCTTTCGACTGGGACGACGTCGGAAGCTGGCAAGCACTTGGACGGCAATCGGCCCCGTCGACCAACGGCGACGGCAACATCGCGCAGGGACTGTTTTGCGGCGTCGACAGTCACGACTGCATCGTGCGGACGACCGGCGATCACCTGGTCGCCACGATTGGAATGTCGGATTGCATAATCGTCCACACGCCCGACGCCACGCTGGTGGCCCGCAAGGACGACGAGGAGAGCATCCGCCGCCTCGTCCAGGCGCTGCGAGAACGCGGATATGAGCGATTCCTTTGAGGGGTCGGGCAAGCGCCAGCCCGCGGCCGGTGACACCGGCGGTTCAAGGAGCGAAGTCCCCCGGCACGGCCGGTTGTTAGGGCTCGACTTCGGCACCGTGCGGATCGGACTGGCGGTCTGCGATGAAGAGCAGCGCCTCGCCGTCCCGCTGGAGACTTACACGCGTCGCGACCCCGAGCGCGATGCCCGCCATTTGACCTCGGTGCTCCGCGACTATCGGATCGTCGGACTGGTGATCGGGCTGCCGCTGCATATGGGAGGAGAAGAGGGAAAGAAGGCGGGCGAAGCGCGGCGGTTTGGGGCGTGGGTGGGGAGCATTGCCGGATTGCCGGTTGCCTTCTGGGACGAACGGTTGACGACCTCGCAGGCCGACGAGCATTTGGAAGCGGCCAACCTCAGCCCGAAAAAGCGCAAGCTCCTGCGAGATAAGATTGCTGCGCAGATCATGTTGCAGTCGTTTCTCGATTCTCGTGAACAATCGTCCCGATAAACGGCGGTCTGCGCGGCTCGCCACGCGGCACGCAGGCCAAAGTGGACAGGCTGCACCTTTCGCCGGCGCCAAAAAAGAGATACTTTGGATAAGGGTTGGTGTTGAATTCATTGGACGAGGGGCCGGGGGTAGGGGCCTTGAGTTCCGCGACTGCCAGCGACACGCATAGCAACGTCTTTCTCCGCGACCCGGACGTGCAGTTGATGCTGCGCGCCAAGCAGGGGGATGACGACGCTTTCGGCCAGCTCGTGGGCACCTACCAGGATCGTTTGCTGAGTATCTTTTATCACCTGCTGCGGGATCAGGCCGCGGCGGAAGATCTAGTGCAGGAGGTTTTTTTACGGATCTACCGGGCGCGGAACGGTTACCAGCCGACGGCAAAGTTTTCCACCTGGTTGTTCCGCATCGCGAATAATGTCGCCAGCAACGCGCGGCGGACGATCGGTCGACGCAAAGAGGTGCCGCTCGTCCAGGAATCGGGCTCGGTGCCGACGGTCGGCAGCAAGAAAAAGGTAATCAGCGATCGTTCCTCGTTGATTCCGACGCGTCAACTCGTGAAGCGGGAGACTTGCGAGATCGTGCAGACGGCTCTCGACGCGCTGAACGAACGACAGCGGCTCGCCGTGCTTTTGCATAAGTTCGAGGGAATGAGCTACGAGGACATCGGAGAGGCAATGTCGCTGACGACCGAGGCCGTCAAATCGCTGTTGGCGCGAGCCCGCGAAAATCTTCGGACTCAGCTGGAACCTCACTTGAAATAGTAGCGACCGCGTTGGGCGATTGACCCGGCGGTTGGCGATTGACACTGTCGATCGATGCAGAAGATCCCCCGACTAACCCAAGAACAGCGATCGAATCTCGTCGCCTATCTCGACGGCGAGCTTCCGGAGCAAGCGGTCCGAGACATCGATCAAGTGCTCACGAAGAGCCCGGCTGTTCGCCACGACGTCGAGATGCTGGCCCGCACCTGGGACCTGCTCGACGAGTTGCCCCGGTTATCCAGCGAGGAGGACTTCACGGCCCGCACGCTGTCCGTCGTCAAGAACGAAGAGGGTCCCAAGCCCCTGGTGCCGCAAGCGTGGACCGATTGGTTCCAGGGACAGCAAACCCGGATTCGCCGCGGCGCCGTCGTGCTGGCCTGGCTGGTGGTGATCGCGGCCAGCGCGTTTGCCGGTTACTCCGTCACTTCGAGCTGGATTCCCGATCCTTCCGAGGACCTGCTTCGTAATTTGGACGTTGTCGAAAAGCTGGATCTCTACCGCAACGTCGAATCGGCAGAGTTCCTCAAGCAGCTCGACCTCAAAATTGGATCGTTCGATGCGAACTCGACCCCCAAGCCGTAGCCGCACGGCGGGGATCGTCGGTCCCCTTGCGGCAGCGTTCGTCGTCACGTTCCTGTGCGGCACGACCCCGGAGGACGCGCAGCTCTTTGCGAAGAGGCGGCAGCGGATCGCCGGGATGACGCACAGCGAGGTCGAACAGCTCAAGCGCAATTACGAAGAGTTCCGCAAGCTCTCGCCCGAAAGACGCCAGGCGATCAAGGAGCTCGACGACGAGGTGATGCACGACGCGAGCGGCCACATGCTCAAGCTGCTCACGGACTACAACAAGTGGCTGTCGAGCTTGTCGCCATTCGACCAGGATCGAGTTCTCAGCAAGACCGACCCCATCGAGCGCGCCCAGCTGGTCAAAACGATTCATGACGAGCAGCTCAAGCGGCAAGCGCTCGCGGCCATCGACGGAGTCGGGCGGCAGGCCGTTACGCTCCAGCCGGCCGAACTCGGCACGATGCTCAAGGCGGTCCAGGAGAACTTCCTGAGCGATGCGTCGCGCAAGAAAATCACGGACCAACTGACGGGCCGCGACCTGCACCTTCGCATTCTCCAGGCCGCTTTCCAGCAGCTGAAAAACTCCAGCAACCCGGGAACGGACAGTCAAACGCTGATTTCGACGCTGATCGACGCGCTCCCCAACGAGGCAATCAAAACCCGAATTTCGAACAGACTCCCTGGGCGCCCGCGGCGTCAGCTGCTCGGCCAGGTGCTGGGCCGGTCGCTGGTCAACGAATGGCGAAAGGAAATCGAGGAGGTCTTTCCTTCACCGGCCGCCATCGATGCCGAGGTGGCCCGGAGACTAGCGGCAGCAACCCCCACAAGCCGCGAAACGAAAAGGACGCAGTTGGGGACGAAGCAGGGACGGCGGATGGTCGGCGTTCAAATGGTGATCGCCAGCGACGAACAGTTCCGGGAGCTGCGGCCCGTCTTCGTTTGGCTTTCGGCCGGGCTCCCAGCCAAGGCTTCATCGCGACAGGCCGTTCCGCAGGAAGAGAACCGCAGCGAAGAAGCGGAGAACAAGCCGAAGTCGGCCGAGTGACCTTGGCGAGTCCGGACTCGTCTAAGCCCGCCGTGCACCCGCGCCGTCGTGACTGGCTTGCGGAGGATTGCCGCTAGGCATACGGAGGTCCAGCGCCACAAGCGGCTTCGCCTGCGAAGCCGTCGAACCTTCCTGCACGGGGCACGAGGCACAAGCCCCGCCTGCTCGCGACGATCCGGTCCAGAACCGCCAGACCCGGCGACCCAGCACAAACAGGGCCACCCCGACGCACACAAGGGCGACTATTTGTTGCCAGTCCCAAGTCACGTTTCGCGCGTCCTCAACCAAAAAGCCGGGCGATTTGATACGTCAGCAGCGCCCCGACGTACGCCAGTGCCGTCATATAGACAAACGTAAACGCCGGCCAGATCCAGCGATTGGTTTCCCGCTTGATGGTCATCAACGTTCCGGCGCATTGAGCACAGAGAGCAAAAAAGACCATGATCGACAGGGCGACCGGCAGGCTGTAGACTTTTCTGCCTTGGGCGTCGGTCGCATTTTGAAGCGAGGAGATCAGCCCCTCGTTGTTATTCTTATCGACGTCGTTGCCCAGGCTGTAAATCGTCCCGAGCGTGGCGATGATCACTTCCCGGGCCGGGAAAGAGGCGATGGCGCCCACGCCGATTCGCCAGTCCCAGCCAAGCGGACGCACGGCCGGCTCGATCGCGTGACCAACGCGCCCCAGAAAGCTCTGTTCGATCAGCTGGCTGCCGAGCCGGTTGCGTCGCTCGATGAGTTGATCCAGCTCCGCCTGCTTGGCCGCGTCCCTCTCGGCCGCCGGTTGAGCGGCCTCGATCTGCCGGATGACGGCATCCTGTTCGCCATGGCTGGTGGGGAAGTAGCCCGCCGCCCAGACCACGATCGAAGTGGCGAAAATCAGCGTGCCGGCCCGCGTCACAAACGCTTTACCACGATCATAGGCCCGGTGCACGACGACCCGGAGTGATGGCAGCTTGTAAGAGGGGAGCTCCATCACAAACGGAGGCGTCTCCCCACGGAAAAGTGTCTTCTTGAGCAGCCACGCGCACGGCACCGCCACGAGCGCGCCGATCGACGACATCGCAAACAGGACGAATCCCTGCAGCGAGACCCATCCTCCCAGATAGGTCGCAGCCGGCACAAAGGCCCAGATCAACAGCAGATACACCGGGAGCCGCGCCGAGCAGCTCATCAAGGGGGCGATCAAGATCGTCACCATGCGGTCGCGGCGATTCTCGATGACGCGCGTCGCCATCACCCCGGGGATCGCGCAGGCGAACGACGACATCAGCGGAATGAACGACTTGCCGCTCAATCCGAGCCGGCTCATCAGGCGATCCATCAGGAATGCGGCGCGGGCCATATACCCGCAGTCTTCGAGCACGGCGATGAACAGAAACAGAAAGACGATCTGCGGCAAGAAGACGAGGACGCTGCCCACGCCCGCCACGACTCCGTCGACCAGCAGGCTGCGCAGGGCCCCCGGACCGATGAGCCCTTCGACGCCCCCCTTCACGAGCCCCTCGGCCGCCTCGATCGACCGCATGAAGGGCTCGGCCCAGTAGTAGATCGACTGGAAGATGAGGAACATGATCGCCGCGAAGATCAGCAATCCCGACACGCGATGGGTCAGCACGCGATCGATGCGGTCGCTGGTGGTCGTCGCCGACCGGGGCGCATGCGTGAGCACGCCCGAAACAATGTCGCGGATCGCGGCGTAACGCGTCTTGGCCTCGGCGGCAGGCAGGCGGAACCCCGCGCGAGCCAGTCGTTCCCGCGCCTGCGCGAGTCGCTCGGTGAAGCCGACGGGCTGGCTGGCGGAAAGCCACTTTTCGATCTGCCCGTTCGGGTCCAAGACCAGCCGCTCGACCATGTACCGCGGGACCGCGTCTCCATTCACCGCGTGCAGGTCGCGGGTCAGCTCCGCAACCTCTTCGTAAAAGGCTCGCGGAAAGAGGGGCGACGGAGCAGGGCGGCTTGCTTCCGCCGCTTCGAACAAAGCGCGTCGCACGTCGTCGACCCCGACCCGCCGGTGAGCTTCGGTCGCAATCACCGGAATCCCCAGCCGCTTCGACAACGCGGCGACGTCGACTGTGGTTCCGCGCTGCCGCGCGATATCCGACATGTTGAGGATCAGCACAGTCGGCAGCCCGACGTCGAGCACCTGGCTGACGAGGAATAGATTTCGCTCGAGATTGGACGCGTCGACGATGCAGGCGACCGCGTCGAGTCGGCCGACGTCCGGCTGCCGTCCAAGCAGCACTTCGACCGAGACCATTTCGTCCGGCGAGCGCGGCGCGAGACTATAGGTTCCGGGAAGATCGACCAGCTTGAGGGTCGTGTCGCCAAGTCGCAGGCGGCCGATTTTCTTCTCGACCGTCACGCCCGGATAATTCCCGACGCGCGCGTGCATGCCAGCGAGCGCATTGAAGAGCGTGCTTTTTCCGGTATTCGGATTTCCGATGAAGGCAACCGTGAGAGTCCGCGGACGCGGCGCCGTCTGCCCGGTGATACTCGGCGTGGTGGCGGTCATGCTGTGTAGTTCCCGCGCACGACGGGCGTCCTCGATTCAAGGGCCGAGACGTTCGACTTGCAGCCGCCGCGCCTCACTGGCCCGCAGCGAAATGCGATAACCCCGGACGCGGAACTCGATCGGGTCGCCGAAGGGAGCAAAGCCGACGACCTCGATCTCCTCACCTTCGGTCAGCCCCATCTCCAGCAGGCGCACCGCGACTCCGTCGTCGCCGTCGATTTCGCGAATGATGGCTCGCGCGCCGGCCTTCAATTGATCCAGGGTTTCCATCGAAACACCGACATGATCAAGAAGGAGCCGGAGAGACCGGGGCCAAGCCGGGCCTAGTGCCGCACGCCCGCCGCCTTGCCGACCTCAACCAGGATGAGGGCCGCGTCGGCACCGCGGAATCCAAAGCGGTGATTGTCGACCGCGACGATGCACGTGCCGCCGGAACGCACCATCCGCACCGCACGACCCGGGCGAAGCCCCATTTCGCCCAAGCGGTGAACATGATCGGGTTGACCCTCAACTTCCAGAATGGTTCCCGATTCTCCCGGCGCAAGATGGTCCAGCGGCATGACTTGGCCGCCGACAGCCGCGCGAGAGACGGGCGAGGGGGAGCGCTTCATGGGAGAGACCTAAAACGATCGCAGGACGCAGATTACTGAGCTTTGGTAGCTCACATATTGAGACTGAGTCTCAATGTCCAACCGCATGACTATAATACAGTGTCGGCATTTTCCCGGCAACCGTCCACGCGCCGTTGTCGCCCCGCACGTAGAAGATTTAGACGTATCCTCCGACGTTGCCGCGACTTGACGCTGTTTTTTGACCGTCCTATACTCGCGCCCAAGTTTCAGTGCGCCCTCGACTCGCGAGCCTGTCCGAATGAAAAGCGAACATCGCCACGAACTTAAAACGAATGAGCTGGGCCGGATTGCCTCCGAATGGAGCCACACCGCCGAGCAATACGTCCATGAGAACCTGGCGCTGCTCATGGCTGCGGTCGTGGTCATCCTGCTGGGAGCGGCCGGACTAGTCTATTGGCGCAGCTCGACCGGCACGGCAGGACAGCAAGGATGGCGCGAGTTTGCCAACGCGACCAAGGCTTCCGACTACGGCAACGTCGCCGATAAGTTTTCGGGGACGGTGGCCGGCGCGTGGGCCCGTTTGCTGGAGGCCGAAATGGAGCTCACCAGCGGCATTCGATCCAGCTTCACCGACCGGGCCGCCGGCAACTCCGACCTCAAAAAGGCCCAGGAAAACTTCGAAAAACTGATCGCCGACAAGGCTACGCCGAGCGACGTGATGGAGCGCGCCCTGTTCGGCCTGGCACGAGTCAGGGAAGCGCTTCCGGACAAGAAGTTGAGCCCATCCAAGATCAACGACGCGGCCATCGAGACTTACCAGCGCTTGCTGACCGAGTTTCCCCTCAGCGTCTACAAGGACTACGCCGAAGCGCGCATCGCCGCGCTGAAGACAGGAACGGCCCAGGACTTTTATGCCTGGTTCGAGCAGCAAAATCCCAAGCCGGCCGATCGGGAGATGCCCAAGGATCTGATCCCGCCATCCCCCGACGAATCCAAGACTGCGACCGGCACTCCGATCAAGACAGCGCCTCCTCCGGCGACAAAGCCGAAGGCGATCGGCGCGGGATCGACCTCGGCAAGGCCCGAAGCGTCCAAAGCAGGCACGAAGCCGGCCACCGCTCCGGCGAGCCCCGCGAAGGACTCATTGGATTCGACCAAAAGGTCGCCCTCTGGCGAAGGTCCCGCGATGCCGGCGCCCGCGTCGCCGCCGACGAAGTAAAGCTCACGATGTGAGCCGCGCGCAAACTCCCGAATGACCGACGGCCTCTCGTCCGACGAGCCGGTTCTGATCACGGTCGAGGCCCGCGCTCATGGCTGGCGCGTCGATCACTACCTCAGCCGGCTCTTTCCAAATTTCAGCCGAGCGCTGTTCCAGAAAGCGATCGAGCAGCAGGCAATTCTGGTCAACGGCATCCCGGTGAAGACGTCGCGGCGGCTGCGGATGAACGATCGGCTTTCGGTCCGCCTGCCCGAGCTGCCGGACCGCACACTTCCGCCCGAAGATATCCCCCTCCACATTTTGTACGAGGACGATTACTTCGTCGTGCTCAACAAGCAGCCGGGGCTGATCGTGCATCCCGGGAAGGGCAACTATCGGGGCACGCTGGCCGGGGCGCTGCAGTTTCACTTCGATCGGCTGAGCGACGTCGCCGGCCAACTGCGGCCGGGGATTGTCCACCGCCTCGATCGCGACACGAGCGGCGTGCTGGTGATCGCGAAGGACAATCAGGTCCATCATCGCCTGAGCGGCCAGTTCGAGCGCCGCGAAGTCACGAAAGAGTATCTGGCGATCGCCCGCGGCAACTTTGAGCTCGACGAGGACGAAATTGCGACGCACCTGTGCATCAATCCGCGGCACCGCGAAAAGATGATGGTCTGCGAGCCGGGCGGAAACTCGCGTCCGGCGGTCACGCGCTACGCCGTCGCCGAGCGATACGCCGGCTTCACGGTCGTGCGGCTCTTTCCAAAGACAGGTCGCACGCATCAACTCCGCGTGCATCTGCAGCACTTGGGACATCCGATCGTGGCCGACCGCCTGTACGGAGGGGGAGCGCGGCTGACGCTCGGCGATCTCGCGCCCGCTGGAGCAGCCGCCGACGAACCGGCCGCAACCGATGGACAAGAAGTTCTCATTGCCCGACAGGCCCTCCACGCCCGACGACTCGCCTTTCGGCATCCGCACAGTGGCAAGGAGCTGGAATTTGAGGCACCATTACCCGACGACATAGAGCGCGCGCTCGCGGCCCTCGCCCGCCATTGCCCCCCAGGCTCAAATCGATGAAGCTCGCCAAGATTCGACTGTCCGATGGCACGCGGCGCTTGGCAGCGGTGGAAAGCAACGACCAGCGGCTTCGGCTGCTCGATCTCGAGCAAGTTGAAAAGATCAAGCGTCTGGCCGACATCTTGCACTCGCCCGATCCGCTCGGCCTGACACGATTCCTTATCGATCCCAAATCCGAACCAATCGACATCAGCAAGATCGCGCTGCTCGCGCCGATCGACGATCAGGAAGTCTGGGCGGCCGGCGTGACCTACAAACGCAGCCAGGTCGCCCGGATGGACGAATCCAAATCGGGGGCCATTCATTACGACAAGGTTTATACCGCCGATCGCCCTGAGCTGTTCTTCAAGGCGACCGCCGGCCGCGTCTCCGGTCCGGGCGAGCCGGTACGCGTCCGGTTCGACAGCCAGTGGACGGTCCCCGAGCCCGAGTGGACGCTGATCGTTTCCGACAAGGGCAAGCTCGTTGGCTTCACGCTGGGCAACGACATGTCGGCCCGCGACATTGAAGGCGAGAACCCGCTTTACCTGCCGCAGGCCAAGCTCTACAAACAGTCCTGCGCGCTGGGCCCGTGGATTTTGATTCCCGAAGTGCCGATCGAGCGCGACAAGACGCAGATTGGGGTCTCGGTCCTCCGCAAAGGCAAGACGGCGTTCGAGGGCAAAACCGATCTCGGCCAGATGGTCCGCTCGTTCGACGATCTGATCGGCTGGCTCGCGCGCGAAAACGAATTTCCTAATGGCGCCTTTTTGCTCACCGGCACCGGCATCGTTCCCCCCGACGATTTCGGCCTCGAAAATGGCGATATCGTCTCGATCGAAGCCCCCACCATCGGCACATTGACCAACCCAGTCATTAAGGAGGCACGCGCGCCTCAAAAAGAGCCGCGCACGAAGTAAGCGGTGTCTTTTCTTGTGGCTAAACGCGTCCCATTTCTACCGACCCTCACGCAGCTAGCCTGCATGGGCCGCCTGCGGCGACCGCTTACTGCGTGCGCGGCTCCTTACGTCCCGCCTCTCCTTCCTTCAAGGATTCTCCCATGTCACACCCACACAAAGTTTCGCGGCGCAATTTTGTGCGGACCTCCGTAGCTGCGGCCGGGGCCGTGACGATGGCGACCCTGGCACCGGCGGCCGCGCTCGGCGCTAACGATCGCATCCGCATGGGGGTGATCGGCGTCGGCGGGCAGGGGACCGGGCACGTCGCGGGCCTGGTCAAGCGGGCCCAGGCCGACAATGTCGAGGTCGTCGCCGTGTGCGACGTTTATCGGCGGCGGATCACGCGAGCCCAGTCGATCTCCAAGGGCGAAGGCTATAGCGACTATCGCAAAGTCCTCGACCGGCCCGATATCGATGCCGTGCTGATCGCCACGCCCGACCACTGGCACGCCAAGATCGCCGGCGACGCGCTCGAGGCGGGCAAGCATGTGTATTGCGAAAAACCGATGACGCACACCGTCGAGCAGGCGATCGAGTTGCGCGACAAGGTCCGGCGACACAAAAAGGTGCTGCAGGTCGGCCCCAACGGAACCGCCAACGACAGCTATTGGCAGGCGCAGCGCGCCCTTTGCGACGGGCGGATCGGCAAAGTCACCTGGGCGCAAGGCTGCTACAACCGCAACGAGCGGGTCTGCCTGTTCAACGTCCATCAGAAGATCGATCCGACCGCCGGCCCCGACAAGTCGGGCGAAGATCATATCGATTGGGACATGTGGCTCGGCTACAAGTGGGATCTCGCCCCCAAAATCGCCTGGAACCCCGAACACTTCTTCCGCTTCCGCAAGTACTGGCCCTACAACGGCGGCGTCGCCACCGACCTGTTGTATCACAAGCTCGCGCCGCTCTTGTTGGCGATCGCCGGCCCCGATGGCGAGTATCCGTCGCGAGTCAACGCCTGCGGCGGCCTCTACATCGAGAAAGACGGACGCGATATCCCCGACACCTTTTTGATGACGGCCGACTATCCGAGCGAGTTTTCGGTCTTCCTCGTCAGCACGCTGACCAACAACGACGGCATCCCCGATCGCATCTACGGCAAATGGGGCACGATGGACATAGGCGGCGAGCCGCTCTTGCGCGTCAACGGCCCCTTCACCCCCGAGTTCAAAGGCAAGAACGACGGCAAAGCCGAGGTTCGCTTGCCGCTGGAACCACGACGCGACCTGGTCGGCAACTTCCTCGACGTGATCCGCGGCACCGGCAAGTTGTGCTGCAATGCCGAACTGGGAGCGGCGACGATGGTCGCCATCAAGCTGGCCGTCGAATCGTACCGGCAGAAGAAGACAATGCTCTGGGACGCCAAGGCCGAGCGGGTGATCGTTTCGTGACTCGATGCCGCGAGCCGGCGCAAGTCAGAGTTGGTTACTTGGCGGGCGCGGCAGGCTTCTTTTCAGGTTGCGGGCCAAGACGCACGTAGTCCTGTTGCGAAATGGCGCGTTCTGAGCCGTTCGCCTCGACGACGTAATGACGAAGCCCCTCAGGCTTGTCTCGACCTCGTTGGTCCTGCACCGGGGTGCCGGGCGGAAATTGATGGGAAAAGACCGAGGGATCGATCGTCTCGTTGATTGAGTAGCCGGTCACCCGGCACTCCTCGAGATTGTGAATCGACGGCATCTCGCGAGTCCACTCTGAGGGGACCCAGCCGAATTTCGGGTCCTTGTTGTATCGGATTGAACCCTTTATCACCAAAATCCGCGCTTCGACTGTCCAATGCACGACGACGTCTTCGCGGACCGGACTGACCCATAAGCTTTCGACGCGGCGCTCTTGTCGCGGGCGGTTACCGGGCTTTGGCACGATAACCCTCTGAATCTTGACACAGCGAACTTCGTCGACTGTGGCGTTCTCGTCGACAAGGCGGCACTCATCTCTCCGCCAGGAGAGATTGGGGAATTCGGGGCGGAACGTCAGCCAAAGCGCCTGCGGCCCCTCCAGCCCCGCCAGCGTCGGGTTCGGTTCAACCGTTCGAGACACAGCACCATGCGCGTTCGGGGGATCCCTATCCCACAGGTAGCGGGGACCGGCCACGTATCGCCAGGTCGTGTCGCCGTCGATGACCAATCGCTCAACGACCCGGCGCGTGTCGGTTGGCTTGCCCTGTTCGACTCTGACGATCGGGGGCTCGACTCTGCAATACCGTTGGTCGCCGTCAAAGAACACCTGCACCCCAAATTGATGCTGTTCCTCCCCCTTCTCGACGCGGTGCAAAGGCAATGTCTTTCCCGAAAAATGAGGCCGCCTGCTCGAGGTCCGGCGGCTGTTCCAGGTGAAATGCAGCGAATGCACGCGATCATGCCGCGCCTTCCAGTTGGCGAAGATGCGATCGAGGATGGCTGCTTCGTGCGGGTTTGGAGCCGGCTCCTCGGCGCAAACCGCAAGAACGTGTGGTGCGGCTGTGACGAGGACCAGTGCCGTCGCGATAAGCGGCAAGCGTCGTGGACAGAGCGCCATGGCGGTTCCCAATCGGCGGACTCGGATCGTCAGCGGCGCTGCACTGAGTAGGAGCCTATCGCGGGAGGCTGCCGAACGCCACAAGAAAACGTCTCGTCAGCGCCGTTTGCGGCGGGCTATTCTCCGTTGCCGTGGGCTTTGAGCCACTTCTTGTATTCGTCCGATTTGACGAATTGGGCGTAGGCGGGGACGGTGGTGAGATCCTTGAATTTCACGTTGCACTTCGACTCGAGGTCCGAGAGCAATTCGGCCGTTTTCGCGAAGTCGCGTTTTTGCAGCGCAATGGCCACCAGGGCAAAGTAAGCCGGCGTCAGCGTCGGCTCCTCGGCGACGGCCGCTTCGTCCATCTTCCACGCGGCGTCCAGCTGGCCTTGGACGACGAAGAGGTTCCCGCGCAGCACCTTGAGATACGGGTCGCCCCCCACCGCCTTGTCGATGCGCTCGACCCCCTCCATCGCCCGCTTGTAGTCCTTGCGGACCGTGAATGCGTCGAGCGCGACGAGGTCGACCGACGCGTCGTTGGGATAATACTTGCGGTAGTCCTCGATCGCGCGCAGATACTCGTCCTCGCTCAGGAACTGGGCCGAGCCGAGCCGAAGCGCCAGCGTCGTTTTCATCTTTTTCATCGATGCCGGCAGGCGCTCATAGATGTCGAGCACCTGGCGATGCTCCTTGTCGCGAGATGCGTCGACAAGCGCCGTGAAATCCGCGAAATGGGTCAGGAACTCCCGTTCCGGAGCGGGGAGCTGTTCGAGGCCTCCTTTGATCCATTTCTGGGCAAACGGCAAAAACGCCTCGCGCAACGCCGTGGTGAGCATCTGCCCGGTGAGAAAGATGTAGCAATCGACGGCCCGCACCAGGCCGTCTTCGCCCGAGGCGAGCACGAAGTCGTGGTAGTTGATGCCGTGCTCTTTGGTGATCAGGCGAAATTCGGCGCGGCGCCGGCCATCGACCTCGCGGCAGCGAAGGAACTTGTACGTGCCGCCCCGCCGCGCCTGTTGCAGCAGTTGCCCGGTGAATCCGTTCCCGGAGCGTGACGCCGATCGGGCCCCGGTAACGAAATCGGCGCGCTGCTTCACCAGCTCGGCAGGCGGATTGGGGTACTCGGTGGCCGTCGCCAACAGCGCGTCCCAATCGACCAGGTCATTGAGGCCGGCCAGGTCCCCTTTTTTCACAGCCTTCTCGAAGTGTGCAGCCCACTCGCGGCACTCTTCTTCGCTCGGCAAGGCGGCTTTGTCGGCGGCGTGCTTCGCTGCCGATTTCGCGGGCGGCTGGCTGTCGTCTGCCGTCAGGCGGGGAGTCGGCAAACCCAGAACAAGCCACGCAAACGCGACTAAGGCCGCGCTTCGTGCAAAGCGTGACGTCGAGCCCATGACGATTTTCCTCGGCGGCTTCCGGCAGAAATCAGACATTCACGGACTCGATCTTATCGCCGACGGACGCCGCTTGCGAACAGGCCGCGGACTGCGATCGAAGCCCGGCTCGAAAGCTAGATCGCGGGCCAGCCTCCTATTGGCCCACTCGGGGAGGCTCATTTTGCGCGGGGCTTTTCCGGCAGCGGTTTTTGGTCGGGTTGAGCCGGCCTCAACAGGCGAACGTACTCGTCGCTGGAGATTTCGCGCCTGGAACCATCCACCTGAACGACATAGAGACGAAGCTTCCAAACGCCACGACGCGGCTGCTCTTGGACCAGAGTGCCGGGTGGGAATGTCAGCGAGAATACGCCGGGATCGATCTTCTCGTTGACGGCGTAGTCGGTCACTTTGTATTCCGAGAGGGAACTCCTGTTTTCGATTGTCCACTCCGAGGGGACCCAACCGCACGTCTGATCCTTCTTGTATCGGATCGACCAATCGACTCGCGATTCGGGAACAGGGAGTGGCGGAGTGAGTGCATTGATCATTTGCCAACAGTGCATCGTCCAGTGG
>DASPSM010000265.1:0-2424 GCA_035623955.1 Planctomycetaceae bacterium | reverse complement strand
GAAGTTCCGATTTCCGAGATCGTGCAGGCGTTCGACGAGGCGGGTTACGCCGGCTACTATGAGCTGGCGGCCTGGTCGAGGCCGCTGTGGCGAAGAGACCTGTGCGAACTGTTGCGCGAATGCCGAGCCCGTTTCAACAGCCTCTGCCGCCGCCCCGACCCCGCAGCGGTCGCGGACAACTGACCGCGCCGCAGCCCTTTTCGGTGCCCATCGCGCGCAGGCTTTCTCCCCTCTCCCCGCGCTGCGTCCGCGCCGGCAGTTGCCGCCGCAGCGGCGGACGCCGGCAACGCGGGAGAGGGGTCGGGGGTGAGGGGTGGTTTTCGTCGCGCCCTACCCCAGCGCCGGCTTCTCCTGACCGCCACTCGAAAGCGGATCCCCTCACCCCTAGCCCCTCTCCCGCAAGGGGAGAGGGGAACAAGACGAGTCTAGTCGCGCTGAGCGTGCTGCTGCTCGCTGCCCGTCTCTCCCCTGCCTTGGCCCGCGAGCCGATTCCCGATCGCCTGGTTGTGCTCAGGCTCGACGATTCGGTGAAATCGCACTTCACAATCGTGCGTCCGATTCTCTTGGCGCACAAGTTCCGGGCGACCTTCTTCATTACCGAAGGCTTCAATTTCAAGACCGACAAAGAACACTACATGACCTGGGAGGAGATCGCGCATCTGCAGCGGGATGGCTTTGAAATCGGCAACCACACGCGCGATCACATGGTGGTGAATTCCAAGAACGTCGGCCGGCTCAAGGAGCAGATCGAGGCGATCAACAGCCGCTGTGCCGAGTATGGCATCCCCAGGCCGACCGTGTTCGCCTACGCCGGCAACGGGATCGATCCGGGGGCCTTGCCGATCCTCAAATCGCTCGGCTTCAAGTTCGCGCGGCGCGGCGGGGCGCCTGAGTACCCGTACAAAGAGGGACGCGGATTCGCCTACGAACCGGGGCTCGACCATCCGCTGTTGATCCCTTCGGCCGGCGACGCGCGGCCCGACTGGACGCTCGAGGATTTCAAGCGGGCCGTCAACCAGGCCGAGTTCGGACGCATTGCCGTGCTGCAATTTCACGGCGTCCCCGACATCGCGCATCCCTGGGTGCATTCTCCGGTCGAGCGCTTCAAGGAATACATGCAGTACCTCGACGATCGCCATTTCCGCGTGATTGCCTTGGGCGATCTGGAGCGGTACGTCGACCCGGCGAATGGGCCCTCCAATCCGCTGGGCGTGATCGAGGACCGCCGGCGGGCGCTCGAGCGCAAGACGTCGCTCGAGAACGTTCGAGCACCCAAAGACGACGCCGATCTCAAGCGCTGGCTGATCAACATGGTCTCGTTCCACCACTTCACGACGGCCGAGGTCCGGTCCGCGACGGGGCTTTCGGAGGAAGCCGTCAACGCGGCACTCTCGCGATTCGGCATCCGGCCTGACGCCAGGCCCGCGCGGCCGGCCGACGCCCCCTTGCTGGTGCTCCCCTATCCCGGCGGCCGGCATCCGCGGATCGGCTTTTTGGACGGCGCGATTCGTCCCCAGCGCGAAACGAAACTCAGCGTCTTCACGCCCTGGGACGAGTCTGCTTACGTCGTGCTCGATATTCCCGAAGCCATCCGCCGCAACGACGAGAAGACGCACGGCCTGCTCTACCTGGCCCACACGCACGCCGACACGATGTGGACGCGGCAGCACATCGACCTGGCGCCGCAGGAGTGGCAGGAGTCGCCCGCAGGTGTCTTCGCCTCCGAGCGCCGTCTGCCCAACGGCGTCGTCTTCGGCACGCGGGCCACGCCGTTTCGCGACCGGGTCGAAATCGAGATGTGGCTCACCAACGGCTCCAAGGAAACGCTGCGAGATTTGGTCGTCCAGAATTGCGTGATGCTCAAAGGCGCGCCCGAGTTCGCCGCCCAGACAAACGACAACAAGGTTTTTTTGTCCCCCTATGCCGCCTGCAGGTCCGATCGCGCCAACCGCTGGGTGATCAGCGCGTTCGAGCCGTGCCACCGGGCCTGGGGCAACGCGCCCTGTCCCTGCCTGCACAGCGATCCGCAGTTTGCCGACTGCCCGCCGGGCCAAACCCGGCACGCCTGGGGCCGGCTCTCGTTTTACGAAGGCACGGACGTCGAGGCCGAGCTGCACCGCATCGACGCGACTGGCTGGCGCAAGCGGCCGGCGGATTGAAGCATCGAGCTCCCCTCGGACGATGGCGCACGGCGCGCTTCATTTCTTCAAAAACGGGGACTGACCCCCTACCGGAAGGGCAAACCAGCGCTCCAGCCGCAACGGGTCAGGGGTCTGTCCCCGTTTTTGGGCAAAGCTCCCGCAAGGGGAGAGGGGAGAAATGAGCGCGCCGTGTGCCATCGTCCGAGGGGAGTTGGATGCTTCAATCCCCGGCCCGCTTGCGCCAGCCGGTCGCGTCGATGCGGTGCAGCTCGGCCTCGCCGTC
>DASPSM010000398.1:0-3024 GCA_035623955.1 Planctomycetaceae bacterium | reverse complement strand
CCGCCGGATAAGAGCTGTGGTTGCTGCTGCCTGCACAGCTGGCCCCCGTGCTCCACGTGGGCCGATCGCGGCCCGATGGTCTATCCGCCGAACCCCACGCCGGGAGCGATCGTCCAGTATCCCTACTACACCTGCAAAGGTCCGGACGACTTCTTCTGGCCGCCGATCGGCTCGCAGCCGCAGAATCGGTAAGTGCCTCGGCGTCTCGCCTGACACCGCTTGCGCACGCGTTTCTCAAAGCGCGTGACGGCGAACAAAGACCACGCCCAGCGGGTCCTCGTAAGCGACCGTCCACGCGCGATCCTCGCGGAGCGCATCGGCCAAAGCCGCGTGCTGATCGTCGTCGACGAGGGCCGTGTTGATCCGGTAGCGCTCGAGAATTTTCTGCCACCCCTCGTCGAGCGTAATGATGCGGATGTAGTCTTCCCAAACCGCGCGCGGCACCAGGTGCACGTGCGAGGCGACGAAGACCTTCAGCCGCGGCGGGCCGGCCCACAGCAGATAGTCGCCCCACTCCAGCGTGTTAAAGATCTGCCCGCGAGGCCCGTATTCTTTGAGGAACTCGGCCGCTCCGACCGGCGTCTCGGCGGAGAAGCTGCCGGGCGGGTCCGACAGCGCCCGATCCAAGAACTCCCGCGCAAGCGGCGTGAAAGCCAGCGCCGCGCAGACGGTGGCCAACAAGAGCAGTGGCGGCACCCTCCAGGGAAGCGCCGCGAGTTGTGAGCGACCGCCGCGTCGCCATCGCTTCCAGATTGCCGCAGCGTGCAGCGATGCATAATAGGCAGCGACCGGCCCCCACCAGACGATCATCCGGGACGCCCTCAACGCCGCCACCCCGAAACCGACAAGAAGCAGCAATTCGGTCGTCGAGATTCGTCGCGGCGTCAGCGCATACAGACCGAGCAATCCAAGGGACAATGCCAAAGCCGCTCGCCCCTGCCACATCCACAGCCGCAGCGGCTGCCACTCGACGAGATCGGCCAAGTTCGCATTCGACGACAGTTGCCAGGCCGCCTGATAAACCCGCCAGCCGTACGGGTTCAGCATCACCGCTGCGCCCGCCAGGATCAGAAGGACGATCCCGCCTCGCATTCGCCGATCGTCTTGCACGGCGCGGAGACTCCGGGTCCGCCGCAGCAGGTCCCCCGCCCGGCCACAGACGAACGCGGCCAACGTCGCCAGCCCGATCAAAAACGAGCCATGGAGATTGGCCCAGGCTGCGAACAGCGTGGTCACTGCCACAGCGTCGGCGAGGCGGGAAATCGGCGCGATGGCGACTGCGAAGAGCAGTACGAAGCAAACGCATCCGGCCAGTTGCGGTCGCACGATCGAGAACTGCTGCCAGTCGACGCACACGTAAATCGCGGCTGCCGTCGCGGCCGCCCACACCGAGCCCGTCTTCCGCAGGCTGCCCCAGGCCAGCAAGGCGACGCAGAGCGTGACGCTGCCCGCGTAGAGAAACTGCAAGGCCGGAGCCCCGCGCCACTCGTAGGTAAAATAGCTGAGAATCTCGCTCAGCCACGAGAAGTCGACGAATCGCATCCCCTCGGAAAGAGGCATCAAGGGCTCGCTCGAGGGGATTGCGCTCGCTCCGACGATCAATCGTCCGTAGGCCAGATGTCCCCACAAATCGGTGTGCCAGAGTGGCCGACGGCTGAGATACACAAAGAACGCAGCCAGCGCGGCAAACAGCGCGAATCCGGCGGGTGATGTCAGAAGCGTCGTGGTCGCTCGCGCCGAAGAGCTCGGCCCGTTCGGGCCCGGGCCTTGCGTGCGATCGTCGACGGCCCGCGCCGGTTTCGTTTCGGAAGCGGGCGGCGCAGGGGCGGTTGCCATCACCGCACCACGAACGCCAGCGATTCGATGATCGCCCGTCCGGATTTGGCGAACGGGCGAGGCATCGGCTGGGCGCGGCCCCGCTCGTCGACGGCGCGACAGCGCAATGCGTAGCGACCGGCAGGGAGTCCTGAGTGGACGCCAGCCCAGTGCACGCAGGCGAGCTTCATCGGCCACGCTCGGGGACGACCTGTCGACGAATCAAACCCGTGAATCGGCAAAGGGAGGCGATCCTCGGGCAATCCGCCGCCCCAGTTTTTCGCCGCGGGAGGCGGCAGGATCTCGACGTCGCGCCAGGGAGCCTTGCTCCAATACGGATCGTCCGCCGGCGGTTCGTCGTCCTCCGGCGTGATCAGGATCTGAACTTTGCTCAGCCCCGCGATGCCGACCTGGGCGTAACCAGATAAGGGGATCCTTTCCCCCTTCTTGGCAACGTCGGGATAGGAGAGCGTCGCAGCGAAGGTCTTCATCGGGCTGTCAACGTCGTTGCCTTGCTCCGCGTAGGTGTCGTTGGCATGTGGCAGGTTGGTCAAGACAACGTGCGAGAGCCACTTGATCGATTTGAATCCATAGTGCTCGGGGACGACGATCCGCACCGGCCCGCCGCGCCGGGCGGTGAGCCACCGACCGTTGAGCTTGTAACACAGGATCACGGGGGGCAGATCGAAATAATCGTCGAACACGCGGCCGATCGGCAGCGAGCTGCGGAACATCTGCTTGGGATCGTCGTTGTGATAGCCATAATAAAACACGCGGCGCAGATCCTCGCGCGGCTCGGTCATCCAGACCAGCTCGCGCAGCGGCACCCCTTCCCAAATGCCCATGCCGAGCGGGCAGCCAAGGTTAAGGCACGTCATGATTTTGGGAAACCGCACGGCCTTCGTTTCGGCGAGCTTCATCAACGCCGGAAAATCGATGGCCGTCCCCTCGCTCTTCGTCAGAGGCTTGCCGAGCCGAACGGGGTGCTCGGGGTCGGAGAGGACTTCCAACTTCCACGTCTCGCGGGTCAGTCCGACCGCCCGCTTACGATCGTCGGGCAAGCTGTGCGGAACCGGCTTGCCGCGGGAAACGTCTTCAAACACGTCGGGTGGCGTCAGGTAGCTCGCAAACCGCGCTTCCCGCTCGGGCTGCTTCTTCGACCGCGGCGACGCGGCGCGGACCAATCGCGGTTGCCCCAGCGCGGCGAGC
>DASPSM010000256.1:0-5132 GCA_035623955.1 Planctomycetaceae bacterium | reverse complement strand
CCCGCCAGCGGTGCTGCACCGGACGCCAACGTCGACGAGCAAGTCGAGGCGTTCCTTCGAGATTCCGCGAGCAATCTCGGCCAGAAGTTCCTCGCGGGTGCCGGTGCTGAGCCTGGGTATCTGATTCTCAATCCTCTGCCTTTTGATCGCACGGTCACCGTGAATGTGCCAAAGATCGAAACTCAGCCGACCGTGCAGGCGCCCATTCGCGGCGTTCAATTCGACGCCACGCACCGACATCTCACGGTCGATCTGCCGGCCTGCGGATACGCCTGGATTTCCTCGCGGAACGCGAAGCCCGATCGGGCGCGGGGGACCAAAGCCCAGATGTCCGAAGAGCGGATGATCCGCAACGAGTTCATCGAAGTCCACATCAACGAGGCGACGGGCGGGATCGGACGGATCAAGGAATTTGGCCGCAAGCCAAACCGGCTCAGCCAGCAGCTGGCTTTCCGCTTTGGGCGTGAGCGAACGATTGCGGGTCCGGACGGGGACGCCGAGCGCACCTTTTATTCTCAGATGCGCTGCTCATCGATTGCTGTCACGTCCAGCGGCCCCGCACTCGGGGAAATCGTCACGGCGGGAACGCTCAACGATCCGCAAGACGGGTCGGTCGTGGCCGAGTTTGGCCAGACGGTCCGCGTCTGGCGAGGACGGCCGGTCATCGAGCTGGAAATCGACTTGCGGCCCGTCAAAATGCCGGACGGCGATCCCTGGAGCAACTATTTCGCGTCTCGTTTCGCATGGAATGACAGCGCAGCCACGCTGACTCGGAGCGTCCTCGGCGGGGCGCACGGGTTGCAGTTCGAACGCTTCGAAAGTCCCCATTTTCTGGAGATCGCCACCGAATCGCAGCGAACGACGATTCTCAACGGCGGCTTGTGCTTCCACCGCAAAACAGGTCCCCGAATGGTCGACAGCCTGCTGATCGTGGCCGGGGAGAGCGAACGGCGATTTCGCTTCGGCCTGGCAATCGATGCTGACTACCCGATGCAGACTGCGATGGATTTCTTAGTTCCGCCCAGCGTCGTCGAAACGACGTCCGGCCCACCTCCGGCCGGCAAGAGCGGCTGGCTGTTTCATTTGAACGCCAAGAACGTTCAAATCTTGCAGTTCCTGCCGTCAAAGCACGGTGAGCCGTCGACTTCGGCCGACTTCGAGCCGCCGCCCGCAAGCGAAGCCCAGTCAGCGTCGGGCGATGGAGGCTTTCGGTTTGATGTCAGGCTCGTTGAAACTGAGGGACGCCAGCGGCCCGTGCGCCTGGAATGCTACCGCACTCCATTGCAGGCCACAAAACGCGATTTCCAGGGGCGGACACTCGGAGAATTGGCGATCATCGACGATGCCGTGTTGATCGAGATCGGCGCATATGAGATTGTCGACGTTGAACTGCGATTCAGCGCGACGCGTTAACGAGGATTTGATCAGCCGAGGTTGTTGATCAGCGATGATAGTCATGATCTGCCCACAGCGCTATCCGCTATCAAGTCCTCAGTGATCGCGATGCCTGTGGACAAACCGATTTGTGACGTTGTGGAAAGCCCTTGCGATGCAATTCACGATTGCGTCCCATCTTCTCGGTGTTGACGACGATCTTGTCACAGCGGTCGTCGACACGAAGACTGAACTTCAAGAGTCAAGGACTTCCTTTTGCGAGGAGTGGCTGGACACGGGTGATGAAAAGTTCGACCCGCTCAGCAAGCGTCCCATTCAACTTTGCGTCGTCGAACGAAATCAGTCTGGGATCGTTTTGAGCTTCGTCATTTGGGGTGCGGACGCTGCTTTCATGTTCGCCATCAGTGGAATCAACAGTGCCGACGACCAAAAAGTGGTCCAAACGTTTCGAGACCGCTTTCAGAGCGCCGGATGGATCTCTCAGCACGTCGCTTACACAATGCCATCGCCCGGTATGTACCTGCTCGCCGATCCGGCTCAGGATAACCTAAGCGACAATTGTGCGGAGGGGCTCATGGAGCTTGCGAAACACGTGACTGCGGCGTTTTTCCGCCAAGTCGGACTGCCGGTCTGAATTAAGGACTTGTCGGACAATGATTGTGACGATCGATGGTCCGGCTGGTTCGGGGAAAAGCACGGCGGCGCGCCGCCTGGCGGAGCGGCTCGGCTTCGAGTTTCTCGATACCGGCGCCATGTATCGGGCCGTGGCGCTAAAGTCGCTTGCTTCGGGAATCGACGTCGGCGACAGCGAGCGCGTGGCCCAGCTTGCGGGCGAGATGCAGATCGATGCTCTGGGACCGATCGTCCGTGCCGACGGCCGCGACGTGACCTCGGCAATTCGGACGCCAGAAGTCACCATCGCCGCGTCGCGCGTCGCCGCTATTCCCGCGGTCCGAGCGGCCATGGTCAGACTGCAGCGCGAGGCGACAGAAGGGCGAAACGTCGTTAGCGAGGGACGCGATCAGGGGACGGTCGTCTTTCCGGACGCCGAATGCAAGTTCTTTGTCACGGCCGACGCGCGCGAGCGGGCGCGTCGACGACAGCTCGAGCTGGCAGAGCAAGGGAAAGAGATCGCGTTCGAGGACCAGCTCCGGCAGATCCTGGAACGCGACACGCGTGATGAAACGCGCGAGACCGCGCCCCTACGCGCGGCCGACGACGCGATCCGCATCGACACTTCGCAGCTCTCGCCCGACGAGACGGTCAAGCGCATGGAAGCCGTGGTGCGCGAGAAGCTCGGCCGGTCCCGCTGAGTGCGGTTGAAGAATTTCAGGCTGCCTTCGCGGTGACTTCGGCACTCGGGCGCTGTTCGGCGGCCCCTTCGCCAGCAGGCGCGAAGACCAGCGCCGGGCTAGGTTTTGGACTCCACGTGATTAGCGGATAAGCGGGGACCTCGCGCATGTACTGCACATACGGGTCGCCGAGGACTTGCACCAACCGGCGATCTTTCAGGTAGCTTCCTATGAACACGTAGGTCGTCCAAACGGCGATCAGCACGACTCGGTCGGCGGTCAGGACGGGCGTGAACCACACAAGTCCCAAGAAGCTCAGATAGGTCGGGTGCCGCAGATAGCGGTACGCACCGCGCGGGGAAAACTCTCGGCGCGGCGCCGGCTTCCCGCGGACCCAACGCCACCAAGGGCCCAGTCCGGTCTGATATTCGAGCCCGGTGAGCCACAGGCTGTAAAAGGTCAGACCCCAAGAACAAAAGAAGCCCGCGCGAATGGCTGGCTGAATCGATTCGGGCCACGCCCAGACGACCGTTTGACTGCCGCGCCAAAGACTGAATTGCAGCAACAGACTCGCGCACGTCACGAGACAAAACAGACAGCCATACAGCTCACTCGGCAGCCAGCGCGTGACGAATTTTCGGGTCGGTGGATAAAGCAGAACGCTGTGAGGAGCCGCAAATCCAACGGCGAGCGCCGCGTCGATCCAGAGCGATCCTCCCGGCGCGTCAGCGAAGTCGTTGTGGAGAAAACGATAGAGCGGCCAGAGCGTGCCCAGGAACAGGCCCTGCGTTGCTCCGCCGAAGGCGATGCCCAACAGCCGTCGCATCCCTGCGCCTTCATTTCACGGCCGCGCTCCGCGGGCCGGCAATTTACACGGACGATTTCATTGGGGCATCGGCAGTGCGAGCTGCGAGCGGCCGGCCCGGTTTCTCGGCCACCCAGCAGCCGTAAGTCATTGCTCCGCTGTGATAAGCGCGGAGGATTGTCTGAAAACGGTCGAGAAACATCAATTGGTCTTTGTCGATCCACCGAGCGAGCCAATGGACGCGCGTGAACCGAGCGCGGCGCGAACAAATCTCCCACGTTTGCGCGACCCGACTGGTCCAGTCGAGATAGCGCTCGACGTTGAGTCCTGCATCGGTGAACCAGCCCCGGTAGTCTTCGCTGCTTCCCAGGGAGGGGCAGAAGAAGCCTTCGCAAACGTCGTAGACCTGCCGCTGGGCGTCGGGGCTCAGCGCTCCATCTCCCGCTTGCCACGCGCAGATGGCGACGCGACCGCCGGGTCGCAACCAGCCGGCCACGCGTCGAAAGAAAGCCGGTTTGTCGAAGAGGTGTTCGGTGCATTCGACGCTCCAGACGACGTCGAACGATTCGGCTGGAAAATCGACCGTTTCCGCATCCGCGGCGAGAAAACGCGTTTTTTTGCCGACTCCGTTCATCCGGGCGGCGATCGTGGCCCAGCGCCGCTGGACGGGGCTCAGCGTGATGCCGGTCACGTCGCAGGCCAAGTTCTTCGCGAGATAAATCGAAGAACCTCCCATTCCGCAGCCGACGTCGAGCACGCGCTCTCCGCCGCGGATGCCCGCCTCGCGAATCAGCGTTTGCGTCAGCTTTAACTGCGCCTGGGCTGGAGTCTCGGATCCTTCCCACAACCCATGATGGATGTGTCGGCCCCAGAGGAGCCGATAAAAGGGCGTGGCCAGGTCGTAGTGCGTGCGGATCACGCGTTTTTCGACGGTCGGGCACGAAATCATCCGTCATGCTCCTGATCGAATCCCGCGAAAAGCCTCGCGGCCTGTCGGCTGCGAGTCCTCTATTGAGATCGAGAAATTACTGTTTGATCCGAAGGTCGCCGTAGACCGTCAGCACATCCCCCACGCCGACGGCGCCGAGCGCCTTCTTGAAGGGCCGAATTCCAAAGTCGGTCTGCCGCAGCGGAAACTGCCCCTTCAGGTGGAGGTAGCCCTGCTCCGGTTCCCCTGTGGCCGAGATATTCACGGTGCGCGTCACGCCGTGCAGCGTGAATTCACCGTCGAGGGCATACTGTTTCAAACCGGCAGGATTCCGTTCCTCGAAACGGCGCATGCTGGTCACGGTAAACACCGCCGTCGGAAAATGGGCCACGTCCAGCACCGACTCGCCGAGCATGTTCGCGGTCACTTGCTGTTGCTCGTCGTCGCTGCCGGTCCCTTCCAAGCCGACCCGGCGCCGAGCGTCGCGCGTATCGGCCCGGAACGAGGAGAGGTCGAACAGGATTTTTCCCGCCGACTCTTTGGCCACTCGCAGATAGCCTCCCTTGATCCGCCCGACGACTCCGTGCTGGTGCCCGAAGCCGGTCTTATCGACGAACACAAAAACGCGGCTCAGATCGGTGTCGATTTCATTCGGGCGAAGCCGCGAGGGCCGGAACTCCGATCGGCTTTCCGGAGATTGTCCTCGAACTTG
>DASPSM010000254.1:0-2308 GCA_035623955.1 Planctomycetaceae bacterium | reverse complement strand
AGGATTTTCTCGAACGGGTCGATGTCGCGCTTGTCCTTGGGCTTCATTTCGAGCACGACGTCGCCATACATCTGCACAAATCGGCGATAGCTGTCCCACGCGAACCGCTCGTTTTGCGACTGCCGGGCCAACGCCTCGAGCGTTTTTTCGTTGAGGCCGATGTTGAGCACGGTGTCCATCATGCCGGGCATCGACTCGCGGGCCCCCGATCGGCACGAGACCAAAAGGGGATTCTTCGCCGAGCCGAACTGCGCCCCCATGATCGTTTCGACATGGGCCAGGGCCGCCTCGACCCGTTTCTTGAGCTCCTTCGGATAGGTCCGGTCGTTGGCATAGTAATAGGTGCAGACGTCGGTGGTGATCGTGAAGCCCGCCGGGACCGGCAGGCCGATGTTGCACATTTCGGCCAGGTTGGCCCCCTTGCCTCCCAGGAGGTTGCGCATCGAGGCGTCGCCTTCCGCCTTCCCCGCGCCGAACGTGTAAACGTACTTGTGCTCTTTGGACATGCTCATGACCTTATGTTGGTCCTCGGAGGGCCCTACCGTCGAAATCAGCCCGGCGTGTGCCAAGAGGCAAAGCCGCTCGCGGCCGAAATTAGCGTCGATGTCCGGCGCAGCGCGCAGCCATCGACCAGAAACAGAGACTCGAGCTCAGGAAGCCCAAGCGACGGTCCGCAGCGAGGCCGACGAACCGGGCTCCCGCCGGTGTGCCGCGGCGCAACCTAGCAGCGCCCGCCAGGATCGTCAAGGCACGGCGCCGGCCGATCGGCGGTCTCTTGAAGTTCGCAAGTGTGCAATTTGTAATATCTTAGGATAAGGGCTCCGGCGCTCGGCTTGACTTCAATCGGGCAGCGCGGACAATCAAGGTCGAGGTCGCGCAAGACGCTCCGTTTCGCGCGAAATTCCCCCGAACGTCCTTCAGAATTCGCTTTCAGGATTTCCTGTCGCAAGAGGGCAGCCGGGAAGCCCGCGGCGCTGAGTTTACCTGTGCGGATTTCGAGCACATGCAAGCCAAACTGATTCCCGTCGACGGCGGCGCATCCTTTACGATCACGCGGGACGTCACGGTCGTCGGCCGCAGCCGCGAGCTCTGCGAGCTGGCGATCCAGCAAGTCAGCGTCTCCAAGCTGCAATGCCTGATCGCCAAGACCGACGGCTTGCTGTTCATCCGTGATCTGGCCAGCACCAACGGCACGAAGGTCAACGGCCAGCGGGTGACGCGAGGCGCGCTGTTGCCAGGGGATGAGCTGGCTTTCGCCAGCGTCAAGTATCGCGTCCACCTGGGCCCCAGCGTTCCGGGCGAGGAAGAGGAAGAGGTCGTCGGCGTCGACGAAGAGACCGTCGAGATCAACACGCAAGATCGGCCCGAAGAGGATTTCGAGCCGGCCGATTCCGCTCACAGCAAGAGCGACGTACGCCTGCTCTCCGACGATTCGGCCGCCTCGTAGCGGCACGAAAGGTCGCTGGTCGTGCGCGCGGCGTTAATCGCTTCCAACCGATTCCCGTTCAGGCAGTGACGTCGAGGAACGCTCCGGCTCCGACACCGGCCGACACTCGGTGTCCGTGCACAATCTGCCACTCGAAGTGAAGCATCCGCGTCAATCGGCCGCCTTTGGCCCGTTCGAGGAGGATCTCTTCGGTTGAATGGCAGCGACATCGGTCGTCACCACAGCAGCAGTTGCAACACGACCAATCGCAATAGCAGCAGCAAAATGGGCCACAGCAGCATTCACCCCAACAGCAGCATTCAAACGGGCCGCAGCAGCACGGCCGCCAGCAGCAACCAAACGGCCCGCAACAACACTCGAGTGGCCCGCGGCACTCAAAGGGGCAGCAGCCTCCAAAGAGACCGCAACCGCATTCAAATGGCCAGCAAAACCAAAACGGCCGCAGCCACCCAAGGCGCACGGGGAAGACCTCTCGCCTGAAGGGCTCGCGCTCCTCCCACCGAACCGGATTCGGGCCGTACCGATCCCGGTTTTCCAGCGGTCGGCAGGCCAAATCAGGATAGAGGCGCCAGGCTTCCGTGCCGGCGCAGACGGGTGAAATGCGCACGGCTTCTCGCCACGATTCAAAGAGTGTCGGACCGCGCGTCGTTGCGCGCAAGAACGATTCAAGTGCAAGTATGGGGCGCGGCGGCCGGCTTCGGCGAAGGCAGTCCGCGGGCTTGGCCCTTCTCCGCGCGAATCAAAAGCTGCGAAGCGTTCTCGCCGATTGTAGGACGACAGTGGTCCGCATCGAGCGGGTGCGTCGCGCGCAAGAAATGGTTTGGGGAGCCGCGTTGACATTTTGCAACGTCGGGCCTCGAA
>DASPSM010000253.1:0-3915 GCA_035623955.1 Planctomycetaceae bacterium | reverse complement strand
GCGGCATCCGGCGAAACTCGCCGACCGGCGTCGTACCGCAAATGGACGTCCGATTGCCCGTAGGCCATGCTGCCGGGCTTCATTTCGGCGCGACTCGATCGAGTGTGCTAAGCACTTTCTTCGCTTTTCTTGTTCGTAACTGCCGCCAATTGCCGGTCTCTTTGCCCTCGCTTCGGTCCGACAGAAAAGCCCACTCGGGATTGGGTCGCGTGTGGTTCGCGCGCGCTTCGAGCCACGCGGTGGCAAATTCCCGATAGGTCGGAGCGACCCCCTTGCTCCAAAACTCGCGGGCAAGAATTCGCGCGAGCGCTCCATGCCGAAACTTGCCGCCCGTCAACTCAGCAAGCAACTCGACCATTCCGCCGCGTTTCGGATCGTAATGCCCATAGAACAACAGATCGCTCGCTTTCAGCTTTTTGGCAGGCGGTTCCAAACACACGACGCAGGCCGGAAAGCACGTCGCCGCCGGGACACGCCCCGTCTCGAGGTATCTGCGGATTCGATCGAGTATCACGCCCTTCGATCGTCGTCGCGAGTTTTCACGCGCCCGCGGTCGGTCTCGATCCAAATCGCGGACGGAATGCCGTGCCGTTTGCAGAATACCTTGATCTCACCCATGTTCAGGTAATTCAGATCCGCCAGCAACTCACGCTGTTTTGCCGCGCTCAAATTGGAGATCAGGGACGGCATTCACGTCGGCTTCGGCTGGTTCGTCCGTTGATCGAGTTGCAAAGAGGAGCGATCAGTGAAGTTCAGGTTTGGCCAACTCCGTCGATCGCGTGAGCATCACATTCAGCTCGTGCTCCAGGCCCCAATGGCCGTTTTTGGCCGGTTTGACGTCGACCTGTTGATTCACCGGAGCGAACCCCGGATAAGTCACCGAGAGCCGATAGGGCCCCGGGTCAGCCGAGAACGAGACAAAGTCAGGTTGCCGCGCCAATTCGGCCACTTCACCCTTCGGGCCCGTCAGGGTCACCTGGCAACCGGGAATAGGCAGTCCGTCGGCGGTGTAGGGTCTGACTGCGAAGAGACCTTTTGCAAAGGACGACCGCGGCTCCGAGAGGCTAATCGATTTGTGCTCTCCTTCGGCCACCGAAAAGCTGGCCAATGCGTCCGCCTGAACGCCAAAGCCCTGGGTGAGGATGTAGTCGCCGGCTGGAAGCTCATCGATCTCAAACGTTCCGTCCGACTTTACCTGTGTGCCTCCCACTAGGCGATTGTCCTTGCTTCGCACCTGCAGGTAGATCCGCGGCCCCGAGGCGAGCAGCTTGACGGTTCCCCTAAGCGAGGCAGTTCCCTTTGGCACGGCGAGCGTGACCGACTTGTCTTGCGTACCCGTCATATCGATCACTTGCCGCAAGCCGAGCTTTTCTCTTCGATTAAGGCTCAGTGCGTATTTTCCGTTCGGAACGTCTCGGAACACGAACGGATCATTCTCGGAGTGGCGAATGTCCGGATTGATGGCATATCCGCGGCTGAAGCGAACCGGGTCGTATTCCTGGAGCCAGACGTTGATCTCCCGATTCTTGGGATCCGCGCCCGGGCAGTGCACGGTGAGCGTGGCTGTCACGACCTCGATCGTGCCAAAGGCATCGTTCGACGTCACGATCTGTAGCGACTTGACACGAACCCAACGCTGCGATCGCTGGGCGATGATCGGGTAATAAAGGAACCGCTCGCCTGGAGGAATGCCGCGAAAAACGAAATTGCCTTCGCCGTCGGTCATCGCGAAGGCCCTAACCGTTTCGGGAAAGGGTTGCTCGCCCGAGAGCATGACCTTTGTATCGGCCAGTGGTTTGCCGTTGACCAGCAAGCGGCCGGTGACTTTCTTAACTCCGCCGAAATCAACGCGAGCAATCTTGCCCGACTTGGGAAAGACCATCTGACTGACGACTCCAAGCGCGTTCCATCCATTCGCTCGAGTGACGTAGACAACAGATTCGGGGAGATGCGCGACCTCGAACTCGCCGGCATCGTCCGAAACACCGGAAGCCAACTCACCAATTCCTCGATAGTCGTCGTGCGGGATATTGCGAAAACGCAAAGGGACGCCAGGTGCCGGGCGGCCATTTTGATCGTACACGCGCCCACGGACCGTTCCGCCGCGCTTCATTGTGATTGTCACTGGAGCCGGCGCCCGACCCGAGCTGAGTTCCAGATCTTTGACGTCGGCAAAAGCGTAGTCGGGGTGCAGGGCGCGGAGCGTTTCTTTGCCGGGACTCAAATGTTCGAAGAGAAATCGGCCATCGGTCGTGGGGACACCCGCTTCCGACGGCAGTTTTGCGGCCGAAACGGGCAAGAAAGTTCCAAACTGAGAGCGCGCGACGACGGTCGCGCCATTGATTGGCCGCCCGGCTTCATCGACGACCATCCCGTTCAGGCTCAAACCGCGGGAGAGTTTGATCCGCAGCTCCTTGTTGAGGTCCGTGTCACTGTTGGCCGGCTCGCTTTTTCCGATCGCATAGCCGTCAGCGGAAGCTTCGACGACATAAACCCCAGGGCCGGGAATCTCCGCCGTGAAGGCTCCTCTCGTGTCGCCCACGGGTTGCCACCCCTCATCAGGCGTGTAGTTCGGACCGCGCAAATACTGAGTCTTGAACAATCGGATCCGCAGGTTTTTGAGAGGCTGATTGTCGCCGTCACCCGCGATCAGCCCCTTGAGGATCATCGGACCGCGCACCGTCAACTCCAGCTCGACATTCTTCGTTCCGACTGCCAATGCACCGAGCGACTTTGCCTCAATCTCGGCAGACTCGACGCTGAGCAGATAGCGCCCCACGGGTAGCGGTCCGAGCTTGAACGTCTTATCGTCCCGCTGGACGTATTGACCTCCTGTCAGTGGACCGGCTGCGGGCGAATTGGCGTTGATCCAAAACCCCTGCTTTGGACGCCGATCCCCTTTGAATCGGATGCGCCCTTCAATGAACCCCATCGCGGCGGGGGAAGGAAAGTCGACCTTGATCGCGAGCGGATCCTTCCGATTGAACAGATCCACGTCGCTCAGGTAATCCCTGCTCGTCGAACTGTGCGCGCCTTGCGGCACCGAGACGCTGATTTTGTAGGTCCCCGGCCCGATGTGCTTAAACTCGAACGAGCCGTCGGCCTGAATCGGCTGGCCGTGAGGGTACGACAGAAAATCCCACCAGCTTGGCAGCGCCAGAATCCTGCAACCGAACGCGGGTTTGCCATCGGAGCACGTCACGGTTCCGCGAACCGCCTTTCCTTCGCTCAGCGTAACCTTGCGTTCGACGATGGTGCTGGGATCGTCGAGCTTCACGTCGAGGCACTCGAAGGCAAAGTCGTCGTGATGGAGGGCGAAACGAGACGGCAAGGACGACGGGGCCAGACCTATCGTGATTTGGCCCTGGGCGTTCGTTCGTCGGAATGGCCCGCCCTGGCGCCCGGGCTTATAGATCATGACCTTCGGAACCGGCCGACCGTCCTCGTCGACGACGGTCAGATGGAGTTGGCACGCCAACTTGAGGACAAAGTCGCGCGTCACCGTCTTAGGCGGGTCGAGGGGGATATCCAGCTTGTCGTCGCGGTAATCCTCGAGACCGACACACCGCGTGCTGTAGATGCTGAGATGATAGACCGCCGCGCTTGGCATCCGCGGGAACGCGTAGGACCCGTCTGCTTTGGTTTTCCTCATGTAGGCAGGGCCGCCATCCTTGGAATACATCTGGATTTCTGCATCGGCAACAGGTGCTCCCTTCTCATCCGTGATCCGGCCGATCAGTGAATTGGGCAGCAGCGGTGGCCTTGGCGGCAGGGCCCTTTTTGGCTTCGGCTGAGCCGCGGGTGGATCGGCTGGGAAGCAAGTCGCGCAGTCGACGAGCGGCACAAAAAAAATCAGGCCGGCAAAAACGAAGGCGACGCGAGAAAGCGCAACTTGCCGCGACAGCATGGGCAGTC
>DASPSM010000396.1:0-4972 GCA_035623955.1 Planctomycetaceae bacterium | reverse complement strand
TCGCTCGCGCGATTGGGTGACGGCAAACCAAGCACCCCCCAGCTGGGGGCTCGCCGGGCCGCGAGAGTTTAGTCGCGCAGAGCGCGCTTGAGGATCTTCCCAGTCGGGCCTTTGGGAAGCGAATCGAGAATTGTCACGATTCGCGGATACTTGTAGGCGGCCACCTGGGTCTTGCAGTGCTGGATAATCTGCTCGATCGTCGCCGACATTCCCGGCCGGAAGGCGATGACTGCTTTCACTTCTTCGCCGAGTCGCGCGTCGGGCACGCCGATCACGGCCGCCTCGGCGATGGCCGGATGAGCGTAGAGGGCCTCTTCCACTTCTCGCGGATAGACGTTGTAGCCGCCGCGGATGATGAGGTCCTTTTTGCGATCGACGATCACGAAGTCGCCGTCCTCGTCCACGTAGCCGATGTCGCCTGAATGAAACCAGCCGCTGCGCATCGCGGCCGCAGTCGCCTCCGGCCGCTTGAAATAGCCTTTCATGATGTTGTGGCCGCGAATCACGATTTCGCCCCGTTCGCCGCGGGGGACTTCGCGATCCTGATCGTCGAAGATCTTCATCTCGACGCCGTACACCGGCTTGCCGATGGTGCCGGCCTTTCCCGCTTCGTCGAGGGATTGAATGCAGGCCAAGGGCGACGTCTCGGTCAGGCCGTAGCCCTCCTGCACGGGCACGCCGAAGCGCGCGGTGAACTGCTGCTTCACCTCGATCGGCAGCGCGGCTCCTCCCGACACGCAGTACTTCACCGTGTCGAGCTGCTCGGTCGAGACCTCCGGATCGGTGAGCAGGGCGATGTACATCGTCGGCACGCCGGCGAAAAACGTCACGCGATCGCGAGCAATCGCGGCAGCGGCGCTCGCCGCACAGAACCGCAGCTGGTACGAGATCGCGCCGCCGCTATAAAGCAGAGCATTCTGAATGTTCGTCAGTCCGAAGGCGTGATACAGCGGCAGCACGGCCAGGCCCACGTCACCCGGTTGCAGGAAGACGATTCTGTCGGGCCAGCGCCCAAAGTCGCGCTCCGCCACCAGTTGGGCGTTGTAATAGAGGCCCAAATGCGTCAGCTCGGCGCCCTTCGGTTTGCCCGTCGTGCCGCTCGTGTAGAGGATCACCGCGGTGTCGTCCCCCGAGGTCTGCGCCAGATCTGCCGGCGGCGTGGAACGAATGACATCCTCGAACCGCTTCGCGCGGGCGGCGTGCAGACCGGGCTCGATTCCGAGCGTGTAAACGTGTTGACACGTGGGAACGCGCTCTGCCGCCTCGAATCCGACGGCCGCGGTCTGGGCGTGAACGATCAGTGCCCGCGCCTCGCTGTCTTCGAGTTGGAACGCGACCTCGTTGGCCACCAGCAACGTGTTCAGCGGAACCACGACGCACCCCGCGTAAAGCGCCCCGAAATGGGCGATCGTAAAACCGGGGACGTTGGGAATCATCATCGCGACGCGATCACCCGGACGAATTCCCACCGCGAGCAATTCGCCGGCAAACCGCCGCGACGCCTCATCCAGCTCGGCATAGGTCATCCGCGCGCCGTCACTGATCACGGCGGTCAGCGTCGGGCCGCGGTGCGCCGAATTCCTCAGAATGGAAGCAAGATTGAGGGACATGATTGAGCGGAACGTCGACGAAGAAAACTGGAAAGCGCGCCCGTTTTATCTTCAGAGGCGAAGGACCGAGATGGAATAGCCCCGGCGGACTCCTCTTCGTATCATGGACGGGTCTTCGTATCATAAAGCGGCTTCAAGACCAAATCTTCCTCGCACCCATCAACGGCGCAAAGATGAGCACTTCTGCCAATGCCCAACTCCTGGCCGACGTCGAGGCCTTTTGCCGCGAAATCCGGCCGACCGAGGAAATCTGCTATCTCGAGCACCGATTCAATTCCGAATCGGTCGAACTGGCCAAGAAGTACAAGCTGTTCGGCATGTTGACGCCGACCGAGTACGGCGGCCGGGGCTGCGACTTGACGACTTATGCCAAGGCGCTGATCCGGATCGGCCGCGAAGGGACCGGTCTGCGGACACTGTTTTCCGGCCACATCTCGATCGGCCAGATGCCGATCATGGAGTGGGGCACCGAAGAGCAAAAGCAGCGCTACCTTCCCGCCGCGGCCCAGGGCGAGAAGATCATGGCCTTTGGGCTCACCGAGCCCGATGCCGGCTCGAATCCCCTCGAAATGACGTCGACCTACCGCCGAGAGGGGGATCACTACTTACTTAACGGCGTGAAATATCTGATCTCCAACGGCGGTATCGCCCAGACAATCGTGGCCTTTGCGTATCCCGAGGGAAAACGCGACCGCATCAGCGCCTTTATCGTCGACACGGGAGGCCCCGGTTTCCATTGCGAGGATCTGACGGCAAAGCTTGGTCTGCCGACGTCCAACACGGCAATGTTCGAGCTGATCAATCACCCGGTGCCTGCCAACAATCTGTTGGGCGAGGAGGGGAACGGATTCCGGATCGCGATGAATACGCTGATCAGCGGTCGCTTAAGCGTGGCCGCCGGCTGCGTCGGCGTGATCGAGGATTGCCTGATCGAGGCGATCACTTACGCCAAGGAACGCCAGCAGCACGGCAAACCAATCGCCAAGCACCAGCTCGTCCAGCAGCACATCGCCCAGATCGAAATCAGCCGGCAAGCGGCCGAGAGTTTGCTGTTTTCCGCTGTCTCGGCCAAGCAGGCATCGAACGCCGACCGCAAGAACTCGCAGCTACGGGAAAAGGCCGACATGCTCGCGGCCCACGCGAAATACTTCGCTAGCAACGCCGCCTGCGAGGCGGCCGACCGGGCCATTCAGGTGCTTGGCGGCCGCGGCTATTCAGAGCTTTATCGGCCCGGTCGGCACTGGAAAGACGTCCGGGTCTGCCGCATCTACGAGGGAACCGACGAAATCCTGCAGCTCAAGATCGCGCAGTCGGTGCTCGGCAAGGAATACACGGCGTTTCACTAAGCCGCGACGCGGTTGTTCAGCCGACTCGACTCTAAGAGGAGGTGCTCGTCGATTGCCGGGCCTGGCCGTCCTGGGTTCAGGATCCGTGCGGCATGGCAGAAGTATCCCCGACCTTTTCGACGCTCCTGCTCGGGAGTTCGGTGAGGGCCGCGTCGATCGTGCGGCGCAGTTCGGGCAGATCAATTGACTTCGTGACCAGTCGTTCTCCGCGGCTTGGACGTTCGGCCTTTTCCAGCCGGTGAGTCGTCAGCACGATCACGGGCAGAGAGGCGCCGGTTGCCCGGATCGCCTCGGCCAGTTTCAAACCGTTTCCGTCCCGCAACTCGGCGTCGACGAGGACCAGCCGCGGGCAGCCTTCCTGCACCAGGCGCATCGCCTCATCGGCCGTGCAGACGTGCAGTGCAAGTCGCCCGGGCACAGTCAGGACCCTCGCCAGAACCTGTCCGAGGACTTCGTCGTCCTCCACAATCAGGATGGTGGGGAGCGTTTGGGTCGGCATAGAGGCCGCACGTCGGACGTCGGGTTCAAGCGCCGGAACCATGTCGGGTCTGAGCACTTCGAGTGCCAGGCCTTCAAGCGCGCATACTATAATATTAGCAACATGCGTGAAACAGCTGGACTTTTTGGAGGATTAAGGGCCAAGCTCGGCGCACTCGCTCCTTTAGGATAAGCTCCTTCGGCCGCCTGGACCTTTCCAGGATTTACGAATCGCAATCGTCCGTCCCGCTTCGACAGCAAGAGACAGCCTTTCATGAACGAGCACCGACACGACCACTCCGGCCATCATCATCACGAGGGACATCATCACGAAGGCGGTCATCACCAACAGCCGCCGGGCCGGCAGTTCCACAAGGATTGGCGCGTGTGGGCCGCGGTCGTTGTCCTGTTGGCGGCGTTGGGGATCTATGTTGTGACCAACGGCGAAGTGTTGCGGCCTCCCCCGCCTCCCCCGTCGGGAACGGGCACGCCAGCCGCGAAGTAGATCAAAGCGACGCGTTACGACGTGCCCGGCTTGTCGCTCGCATCCCCCGCGACGAACGGTTCCGACGAAACCTGCGCCGGCTCAGCGGCAATCGGCAGATGCCAGCCGCGGCGAACGGCCGCCACGCGGAGCCCGAAGCACAACGCAGCTCCCAAAACAGCCGCGACCGAAGAGGGGAGCTCGAGGCGATTCCCGAGCACCGCCACGGTGGCCCCGGCCAGGCCGGCGACCGCGTAAAGCTCGGCCCGCAGCACCAGAGGAATTTCCGCGAGCAGGATATCGCGGGCCATGCCGCCCCCAATTCCCGTCAGCATCCCCAAAAACGCCGCGGGTGCCGGGTGCAGCCCGTACGCCAGGGCTTTCTCGGCTCCCGAGACGGCAAACAGCGCGAGCCCCGCGGCGTCGAAGATCAGCACCGGGCTTCGCAGCCGCTCGACCACGCGGGACCCGTAAAAGGTCATCACGCCAGCCAACAGCGACACGGCGGCATAGCGCCAGTCCTTCACCGCGTTGGGAGGAGACGCTCCGATCAGAAGATCACGCGTGATCCCTCCGCAGTTGGCCGCCGCGAACGAGAGCACCAGCACGCCGAACAGGTCAAGCCGCCGCCGGACTCCCGCAGTCGCTCCACTGATCGCAAACACAAACGTGCCGCAAAAGTCGAGCACCGACAGAAGCGTGATCATTGGCGCCTCCGCATTCCTGGCTTTCTACGCGATTTTTGAAAGGCTGCCCCTCACCCCCGGCCCCTCTCCCACAAGGGGAGAGGGGAGAAAAGAAAAAGTGCTCACGCGAAATCTCTCTCCCCTCTCCCCTTGTGGGAGAGGGGCTGGGGGTGAGGGGTCGGCCTCTGCATTGTGCCACGAACTGCGAGCCAGCGTTGTAGAATCGCCGGATGGGCTAACGGGCATTCCATCTCGCCGATTGGTCCCTGGCGCTTCGAATCCCAACAGGAGCCTGCCGTGCCAGCGACTCGGTCCAACACCAACACCCGGCCGAGCGATCGCGCGGCCGCCTTTTGCGCGAAATACGAT
>DASPSM010000234.1:0-10970 GCA_035623955.1 Planctomycetaceae bacterium | reverse complement strand
GGCCTGGTTCTCTCGTCCGTTGCCACGACGACTCGACCTGGAAGCAATCGGTCCATGCGCCGGGCGGCTCCCTATTCCGCACTCCGGCCCGCAGGATTGTTGCTGACATCATAGCACCGGCGACAATCCAAGGTCCAAAGTCCAGGTCAGCGCGCGCAAACTCTTCCAGATGTTGGACATTGGACTTCGGACTGAACGCGCACGCGTTTGCGTACGCTCATTCGGCCGCAGCGGCCAGCAGCCGCTCGATGGTGCGGATCAGCTCGCCGTACTGGAAGGGCTGTTCCAGGTAATGCTCCCCGGCGGCCGCGTCACCCGCATCGTTGACCTTCGTCGAGCCGATGACGACTCGCGGTACGTTTTGCCAGCCGTCGGGCGCGGCGGCAGGAGCCGGATCTTCGTCGACGTGCAGCACCATCACGCTCGGACGGCGCTTGGCGGCCAACTCTTGGGCTGCCGCGCTGCGAATGCGATCGACCGACAGGCCGCGCGGCTCGAGCACGGCACGCAGCACTTCTTCTGTCTCCGAAAGGCCGTCGACGACGAGAACGCGCTTTGTGGCCGTCACGGGCATTCCTCGGACAGATCCGCTTCCGTCGGCGGTTCGCGAAAACGCTCTTCTTGAGTTGTGTCGCGAGTCGGAGTGAGAGTCCCAGTTCGTTCGTGGGGCGGGAGAATATCGAGATCGCGAATGCGTGTTAAGAGCAAAATCGCGAGCGCGCAACGAGTGCGCCGGCGCGCTTAAAATGTGCGAAAATCCCGGAGATTTTGCGTTCTTTTTCCCCGCGGCCGACTGTAAAAATTACAACGCCGGCGGCAAACAAATCCGAATAACGAAGCACGAACGACGGAGGAATGTTCGAATGACTCAAGCTCGAAGGACGGGCTATTCACTTAGTGCTTCGTGCTTCCTTCGTCATTCATTCGTGCTTCGTCATTCGAGCCTTCACTTCGGCGCCATGCGGATTGCGCCGTCGAGGCGGATCGTTTCGCCGTTAAGCATTTCGTTTTCGACGATGTGCGCCGCCAGCGCGGCGAATTCGTCGGGGCGTCCAAGACGCGGCGGGAAAGGAATCTGCTGCCCCAGCGACTTTCGGACCTCTTCGGAAAGCTGCCCGAGCATGGCCGTGTCGAAAATCCCCGGCGCGATCGTCATCACGCGAATGCCAACTCGCGACAGGTCCCGCGCGATGGGGAGCGTCATCCCGACGACGCCCCCCTTCGACGCGCTATACGCCGCCTGCCCAATCTGGCCGTCGAAGGCCGCCACGGACGCGGTGTTGACGATGACGCCCCGCTCACCCTCGGGGGAAGGTTCGCCTTTCGCCATCGCGGCGGCCGCGACGGCAATCATGTTGAACGTGCCGATCAGGTTGACGTTGATCACGCGCGAAAACGATTCCAGCCGGTGCGGCCCCTCCTTGCCGACGGTCCGCTCGGCCAAAGCGATGCCTGCGCAGTTGACGAGGCCGTGCAGTCCGCCAAACTCGCGCAAGGCCGTCTCGACAGAGCGCTCGGCGGAGCCGCGATTGGTGACGTCGGTCTCCACGAAGCGGGCTTTGCCGCCAAGCTCGGCCGCCAGAGCCTCGCCGGCTGCCTTTTGCACGTCGGCAATCACGACGCGTCCGCCGCCGGCCACGAACCGCCGAGCGCAGGCCGCACCGAGCCCCGAACCGCCGCCGGTGACAAGAAACGTATGATCGGCGATCTTCATGGTGTCCGGCCCCTCACCCCTGGCCCCCCTCTCCCACGAGGGGAGAGGGGAACAAGGACGTTGCTTAGATGCGTTCGATGATGGTGGCGGTCGCCATGCCGTGTCCAATGCACATCACCTGCAGGCCGGTCTTGCCGCCGGTGGCCTCGAGCCCGGTGAGCATCTTGGACATCAGCCCGCCCCCCGTCGCTCCCAGCGGATGACCGTGAGCGATAGCGCCGCCCCACGGATTGACGCGTTCCATCCGGGGCTTCAACTCGCGAGCCCAGCAGAGGACCACGGTGGCGAAGGCCTCGTTGATCTCGATCCAGTCGAGATCATGGATCGTCATCTTTGCCCGCTCGAGCGCTTTTCGCGTCGCCGGAATCACTCCCGTGAGCTGCATCATTGGATCGTCGCCGACGGCGACTTTGGCAAGAAACCGGGCCCGAGGTTTGAATCCGTCAGCTCGAGCGGCCTCGCGGTCGCCAACCAGAACGGCCGACGCCCCGTCGGAAATCTGGCTCGAGTTGCCTGCCGTCACCACTCCGTTGCCGTTGGGCCGAAAGACCGTGGCGAGCGATTTCATCTTCGCCATATCGAGCTGATCACGGATGCCTTCGTCGCGCTTCAGCTCGATTGGCTTGCCTTCGGCGTCGATGCCGGGCGTTGGGAGGATCTCTTTGTTGGCGCCACGGGCGGCTGCCGCGCTCGCCTTGCGGTGACTCTCGGCCGAGTATTGGTCAACTTCGTCCCGCGTGATCGTCCATTTCTCGGCAATTCTCTCGGCACTTTCACCCTGGTGAATGAGGTCGTACTTTTGCAGGACCTCCGGATTGAGCTTCTCATAACCCCCGCCGATGTCGGCGAACATGGGCACGCGGGTCATGCTCTCGACTCCCGCGCCGACCGCGTACCGCGCGTCGCCGGCGGCGACCTCTTGGGCGGCAAAGTGCACTGCCTGTTGGCTGGAGCCGCACATGCGATTGAGCGTGACCGCCGGCACCGAGACGGGGAACCCGGCCAAGAGCACGCCCAGACGACCGACGTTCGCACCTTGCTCACCGACTTGTTGCACGACGCCGGTCACGACGTCTTCGATTTTTGCCGGCTCAAGCCCCGCGCGCTTGGCCAGCCCGCGGAGGGCGTGCGCCAAGAGCACATCCGGCCGCGTCTCCCGGAACGCGCCGTTCCGCATGCCAAACGGAGTTCGTACTGCTTCGAGGATGACAGCTTCAGCCATTTGTTATTCCTTCCCAGCCTTCGAACGGACTCACTCGCGAACGGCGACGATCGGCAAATCGCGCGTTGCCGCCCATGCTTCCCATTCGGCCGCAGTGCGACGCCCAAACGCGTCTGCGATCGCTTGCTTCGTAAACGCTTCGACCCCCAACTCGAACCTCAATCGCTCGGCGAAATGCGGCTCGAGCGCCGCGACGGCAATCCAGCCATCCGCGGCCCGATACAGATTGTATCCGGGCCAGCCGCCGCCGAGCAGCCCGGATCCCAGCGTCAGCCCATGCTGATGCGGGAGTGCAAAACGCGCGGCGGCCGTCGCTAGACTGACTTGCGCGAAGCCCGCCTCGGCACCCCGCTCGCGGGCCAGGAGCAGCGAAAGGGCAGTCGACACGGCCTCTTCGGCTCCGCCCAAGTCGGCAATCAGGGCGCGCGGCATTTCCGGCGGCGAAACGAGACCAAGAGTCGCCTGATACGTCAAATCGTGACCCGGCCGATTCTCGTCGGGCGGGGCGTGCCCGATGATGGCCACCTGACAAAGCCGCGGGAATTCTTGATGAACAACGGCCCACGCGAGCCCCAAGCGCTCCAACGCGGCCGGGCGCGACGAAGTCAAAAGCAAGTCTGAATTCGCGAGAATTGGATTCAGACGCTCGCGATCGGGCGGGGCCTTCAAGTCGAGCCGCACGACGGTCACGTTAACGTGCAAGGCCCGGTACCAATCCGGGCAGCCTCGCGCGAGCGGATCGCCATCGGGCGGCTCGACCTTCGTGACGCTCGCACCCAGGTCGCGCAAGCGACCGGCAGCAACGGGCCCTGGCAGATTGATCGCCAGGGTTACGATCTTAAGACCGGTGAGCGGCGCACCAGAATCTGTCATGACGACTCGGAGGGAGGGCGAAGCTCCTGCTGAGCCGTGTCTCTTTCAGGGCGAGGCGGCTCGGCGGGAGCCTCGCCCTCACGCTCAATTAAAGCTCATCCGCGGCAGCCAGCCAGGGAGTGATCGACTGCTTCGCCGAGAAAAGCTCCGACGGACTGAAATAGATTTCGATCTCGCGCTTGGCAGCATCCGGGCCGTCGCTGCCATGAATCAGATTCATCTGTCGGCTGATCCCGTAGTCCCCGCGGATCGTTCCCGGTGGAGCTTGTCGACCGTTCGTCGGTCCCATCAAGGCGCGTACGACGGCAATGGCGTCGGGCCCCTCGGCGACGAGAGCCACCACCGGACCCGACGTGATGAACTTTTCCACCAGGGGATAAAACGGCTTGTTGACGTGTTCGGCGTAGTGGCGCCGCGAGAGTTCCGGCGTCACCTGCAGAAGTTTCAAGCCGACAATGGCGAGCCCCTTGTCCTCGATGCGGCTGATGAGCCGGCCGGCCAGCCGGCGCTCCATGGCGTCGGGCTTGATCAAGATCAGAGTCCGCTCGCTCGGCATGAATTGGTCCCGTGGTCTACCGACCGGCCAGCGCGGGTTCTTTGCCTCGGCCCGCGGTGGAAGAGCCAGAAGAGCCGCGCATCAAGTCCAGGAATTCCCGGAACAGGTAATTGCTGTCGTGCGGACCGGCCGAGGCTTCCGGATGATACTGCACGCTGAAGGCCGGATAGTCCCGATGCCGCAGCCCCTCGACGGTTTGATCGTTCAAGTTGATGTGCGTGATTTCCACGCGGTCGGAAAACGAGCCGGCATCCAGGGCGAAGCCGTGATTCTGGCTGGTGATTTCGACCCGGTTTGCCCGCCGATTGAGCACGGGTTGATTCGCCCCGCGGTGTCCAAACTTCAATTTGAAAATGGTGCCGCCGCAGGCCATTCCCAGAAGCTGGTGCCCCAGGCAAATTCCAAAAATCGGTTTCTTCCCGAGCAATCCTTTGATCGTTTCGACCGCGTAGTCGAGCGGGCGCGGATCGCCGGGCCCGTTGGAGAGAAACACACCGTCGGGATTAAGCGCCAGGATTTCTTCCGCCGTCGCCGTGCCGGGGACGACCGTCACGCGGCAGCCGAGCGATCGGAGGTGCCGCGGGATGTTCCACTTCATTCCGTAGTCGATGGCCACGACGTGCAATGGTCGTTCGACGTCGCCCGTCGCCGGCGAAGACGGTTGCAGCGGCTTGCCATTCTGGGGCCGGAAGCCGCGACCGAGAGTCGTCAGTTCGCCCTGCCATTCGCACGAGCGGTCGGGCATGACCTCCCGGATCAAGTCACGGCCGACCAGTTCGGGACTGCTCTTCGCCTTTCGGATGAGCGACGCGTCGTCGAGGTCGGTCGTCGAGAGGACGCCGGTCATCGCCCCGTGCACGCGGATTCGCTTCACGAGCGCCCGCGTGTCGATCCCCTCGAGTCCGATCACTCCGGCCTCGCGCAGGTACTCGTCGAGCGTCTTTTGCGAGCGAAAATTGCTCGGCTCGCGGCACAACTCTCGGACGACAAAACCGCGCAACGACAAGCCGCGGCTCTCGACGTCTTCGGGATTGACGCCGTAGTTGCCGATCAGCGGGTACGTCATCGTGACGATTTGCCCGCAATAAGAGGGGTCGGTGAGGATCTCCTGGTAACCGGTCATGCTCGTGTTGAACACGACCTCGCCGAAGACTTCGCCCTGTGCGCCAAAGCCGGTTCCCGTATAGACGGTGCCGTCAGCCAGCGCGAGTTTAGCCGGGAAAGGCATGCGTTTTTTGTAACAGAGCCCCGGAGCAAAGGAAAGCCGCTTTCGCCGGAGGTCGGGTGTGCCAAGTTCGCGGCAGGCGAACGCAGGCACACCATCTTGACCACGCTCGCGTTTCGAGCGAAGCACGGGCAACAAAGCCCGTGGTACCCATTCCGCTGACTCGCGACTTACGACCTACTGCTCGTGCGTGACGATAAATTCGTCGAAGCGGATTTGCCCCTTCCCCTTGTCGCCGATGCTCTGCATGAGCTGCTCCATCAGACGGCGGAAGCGGGCTTGTCTGACGGAATAGAAGTTGTGCTTGCCGTCTCGACGAGCCTTGATGAGTCCGGCCACGCGGAGCAGGGCCAGATGATGGCTGACGGCCGGCTGGCTCTGCCCAAGCCGGTCGCAAAGCGCGGTGACGTGCAACTCGCCTTCGCGCGTCAGGTACACGAGGATCCGCAGTCGCGTTTCATCGGAGAGCAGCTTGAAGATCTGGACGAGTTCTTTTTCAAACTCGCTCGACAGCTCGGGAAAACGCTGAGCGGCGGACTCGGAGTGTTCGGCGGGATGGTGAACGGCCGACTCGGACTCGGTCACGGAGGCTTCGATCAGATTGGTGCTCATTGGTTCTCGTGGACCTTCCTTCGCAGGCTCGTCACGGCCGTCCCGTCGGGCATGTTGGGCCGGTCGAGGTGCGTCTGCCAACGGTGCAATCCTTTCGTCGGCCGTGGCTTAAAAGGCCAATTGCCTCAAGCTCCGGCGGCTTCCAACGACGGAAGCCGACTCAGCTTCAGTCCCTGAAATCCGAGTCAAAAAAACTTGATGCACGTTGCGAAAACGAACGACTCCGATTGACTCGCTTGAACTGCCGCCGGAACACCGCGTCCTACCCGAGACGATTCCCCGGACAAAACACTCTTGCGCGTCAGTGCGAAAACTGGAACCGACGGTCCGCTTTAATCGAATTGGTCGAAACGACCTAAGACAGGTTGATGAGAGATGGGGCCGCAGTACGCGCGTGAAACGAGCACGACGACTCACATCAACAGCGGTCTTCGCCGCATGTCTGGGGCTTATTATGGCAGTGCGCAGATCCACCGTCAATCATGCTCGGATAATTTTGAGAATGTCGATTCGGTCGTAAATCGCCCCGAAATCTCGTAAAAACCGCATTCTTGGGTCCGATCGAAAAACCGCCACCGGCCGTGCGTCCGGCACCTAAGCAAAGGCCGCGCGCGGTTTTGCAAGATAAGATTAAGACTGGCTCAGAGCGGCTTTAAATGCGGTTTGGGCCTTGGATTCGTAGGCCGATCGGAATCCGATGGATACGCAGCTGCGACTCGAGATCCTGCCTCAGCCGGATCATTTGACGTGCGGACCCACCTGTCTGCACGCCGTGTACCGTTTTTTCGGAGATCCGATTTCGCTCGCTCAGGTGATCGACGAAATCCCGCAGCTCGAGGACGGGGGGACGCTGGCGGTCGTCATGGCCTGTCATGCCCTCAAGCGGGGTTATAGCGCCACGATCGTCACCTATAACGTCGAGGTCTTCGACCCGACGTGGTTCAAGCCGGGCGCGCCTCCCCTGGCCGAACGGCTCGAAGCTCAGCGCGAGGAGGCCAGCTCAGCGAAGCTCCAGCTGGCGTGCAGTGAATATCTGGACTTTCTGAGCCTGGGCGGTAAACTTCGCATGGAAGATCTGACCAGCGAGTTGATCCGGAGGTTCCTGAAGAATTCGACGCCGATTCTTACCGGTTTGAGCGCCACGTATCTGTATCGCGCCAAGCGCGAGCTGGGACGGGACTCGGTTCCGGACGACGTGCGCGGGTTCCCGGTCGGTCACTTTGTCGTGCTCTGCGGCTACGATCAGTCGAACCGCACGGTGCTGCTGGCTGATCCGCTTCAGCCCAACCCACTCGCCGCCGAGCAGACGTACGCTCTCGGAATCGATCGCATCAAGAACGCCATTCTTCTTGGAATTGTCACGCACGACGCGAACCTGCTGATCATCGAGCCAAGGACGAATCGCAAGCGAGTACCGAGTGCGGATTCTCATCATCGCGAATAGCCACAAGGAATGGCCGTTTCGCATCCCCGACGTAGACGTTGTGGACGCCCGGGCGTATCTCACGCAGCCCGAGTTCAGCGAGGGGCGCAACGTCAAGGTCTTCAATCTCTGCCGATCGTACAAATATCAAACGGTCGGCTACTACGTTTCCCTCCTGGCCGAGGCTCGCGGACACAAGCCCCTTCCGAGCATTACCACGCTGCAGGACCTGCGCTCGCAAGCCATGATGCGGATCGTCTCCGAGGAGCTGGAGGATCTGATCCAGCACAGCCTGGGGCCCATCCAATCCGAGCGATTCACGCTGAGCATTTATTTCGGCCGCAACCTCGCCAAGCGATACGAGCGGCTGAGCCTGCATCTCTTCAACCTGTTTCAATCGCCGCTATTGCGGGTGCAGTTCAAGCGCTACAAGAAATGGGTCATCCGCAGCGTCGCCACGATCGCGGCCAGCGACGTTCCCGAGGGTCACTGGCCCTTCGTGCTGGACGTGGCCCGGCAATATTTTGAAGGCCGCCGCGGCGCCCAGCGCAAACGCGCCCGGATGCGCTACGATCTGGCGATTCTGCACGACCCGGACGAAGCCGAGCCGCCGTCCGAGCCGGAGGCACTGAAAAAATTCATCCGCGCCGCCGAAAACTTGGGAGTGCGTGCGGAGTTGATCACTCGGGACGACTACGCGCGGATCGCCGAATTCGACGCCCTTTTCATTCGAGAGACGACCGCGGTCAACCACCACACGTACCGGTTCGCGCGCCGCGCTTCGAGCGAGGGACTGGTGGTCATCGACGACCCGGTCTCGATCGTCCGCTGCACCAACAAGGTTTACCTGGCCGAGCTGCTGAGTCGACACGACATCCCCACCCCCAAGACGATCGTGATCCATCGCGACAACGCGGAAGAGTGCCTCCGAGAACTGGGCCTTCCCCTAGTCCTCAAACGGCCGGACAGCTCCTTCTCCCAGGGTGTGGTCAAGGTTGCCTCGCGAGCTGAACTCCACACTCAGCTCGAGCAGCTCTTCGAGGACTCCGACCTGCTGGTGGCGCAGGAATTCCTCCCGACCACGTTCGATTGGCGGATTGGCATCCTCAACCGCAAGCCGATGTATGCGTGCAAGTATTTCATGGCCGCGAACCACTGGCAGATCGTCCGCACGGAAACCAACGGCGATTACCGCTACGGAAAATCGGAGACGATTCCCGTCGAGCTGGCCCCCCGGCGCGCGGTCAGCGCGGCCCTCAAAGCAGCCAACCTGATCGGGGACGGCCTGTATGGCGTCGACGTCAAGGAATCGAACAAGAAGTTCTACGTGATCGAGGTGAACGACAACCCGAATATCGACGTCGGCATCGAGGACGCGGTGCTGCGCGACGAAATCTACAACCGCATCATGGAAGTCTTCCTCGACCGGATCGAACGCAGCAAAGCGGGGATCGCGGCCACATGAATTCCGGCGAGGCCTTGCACCTGTTTCAGGCGTTCGGCGTCGAGCTGGAATACATGATCGTCGACGCGAAGACGCTCGACGTCCGGCCGATCACCGATCGCGTGCTCGAGGCGGTGGCCGGCGAAATCACCTCCGACTTCGTAGCGGGCGAGATCACGTGGTCCAACGAGCTGACCGCCCACGTCATTGAGCTGAAGACGACCGAGCCGGCCCGAGCCCTCGAACCGTTGCCCCAGGCCTTCCAGGAAAGTGTTTCCCGCATCAACTCGGTGCTGGAACCGATGGGCGGGCGGCTGATGCCTTCGGCAATGCATCCCTGGATGGATCCGCACCGTGAATTGGTGCTTTGGCCGCACGATCACAGCACGATTTACGAGGCGTTTAATCGCATCTTTGATTGCCGCGGACACGGCTGGGCCAACTTGCAGGCCGTTCATTTGAACCTCCCGTTCAGCGGCGACGCGGAGTTCGCCCGGCTGCACGCAGCCATCCGCGTGCTCTTGCCGATTCTTCCGGCCCTGGCGGCCAGCTCGCCCCTCATGGATGGACGGCCGTCCGGCCTGATGGACGCGCGGCTGGCCGTTTACCAGCAGAACTGCCGGCGGATTCCCGCGGCAACGGGCCGCGTCGTGCCCGAACCCGTGTTCTCTTCGGCCGAGTATCACCGGTTGATCCTCGAACCTCTGTATGCCGACGTGGCCCCGTTCGACGCGGAGGGCGTGCTCCAAGAAGAATGGCTCAACGCCCGGGGGGCGATCGCCCGCTTCGAGCGCAGCGCCATCGAGATCCGCGTGCTCGATGTGCAGGAGTGCCCACAGGCCGACGTTGCGATCTGCGCCCTGATCGCCGACGTGCTTGAGTCGCTGGCGTCAGGCCGCTGGGGCGAGCCCTCCCGCCTCGAGACTTGGGACACCGAGACTCTCTACGGTTTGCTTCAGGCGACGATCCGCGACGCCGACCGGGCAGTAATTGGCGGCGCCGACTATCGGCGTCTCTTTGGCATGCAGGATCACGAACCAGTCACGGCCGCCGAAGTCTGGAAGCACCTCGCCGACGCCGTCGGCCCTGACGCACGCTCCCGGCACGCGAACCTTTGCCCGGCCGTCAAAGTCCTCTTGGAAAAGGGACCGTTGGCCCGGCGGATTCTGACGGCCGTCGGAAGCGAGCCCTCCCGCGAGCGAATTGCGGCGGTCTATCGGCAACTCTGCGATTGCCTCGCCAGCGGAAGGATGTTCCTGGGCGTTGAGTGACTTCCTGATTGTGACGTGCGAGCATGGCGGAAACCGCGTCCCCGCGGAGTATGCTCCTCTCTTTCGCCCTCACCAACGCCTCTTGAACAGTCATCGGGGATATGATCCCGGCGCGCTCGACCTGGCCCGGGAGTGCGCCCGCGGGCTCAAGGCGCCGCTTCATTTTTCAACCGTCACGCGGCAGCTGGTCGAGCTCAACCGGTCGCACGGACACCGCGCTCTTTTCTCGGCGATCACCAAATCGCTGCCACGCGAGGATCGTGAGGTGCTGATCAACAAGTACTATTTTCCCTATCGCAGGAGCGTCGAAGCCGACATCGCGACGGCAATCGCAGCCGGCAGCCGCGTGATTCATCTCTCCGTCCACTCGTTTACGCCGCGCCTCGACGGTCAATTACGGCGGGCAGATATCGGCCTGCTCTACGATCCGCGCCGTTCCCACGAGGCGACGCTGTGCGCCGCGATCAAATCGACTCTCCGCGTGTTGCGCCCCGATCTTTTGTGTCGGATGAACTACCCTTACCAGGGAAAATCGGATGGCTTCACGACGGCGCTCCGCAAGCAGTTCGCGTCCCGCTCGTACGTCGGAATCGAAATCGAAGTCAACCAGAAGTGGCCGCTGGGCGATCG
>DASPSM010000226.1:0-3628 GCA_035623955.1 Planctomycetaceae bacterium | reverse complement strand
CCTTCATGGCCTCGACGACGGCGGGGACGAGCGTGTGCAGGAAGGGTTCGTGCTTGCCGAGCAGGTAGCCTTCCAGCACGGCGCGTCGCAACAGCTGCCGCACGACGTAACTCTCTTTTTCGCTCCCCGGCGAGACTCCCTCGTGGACGCAGAAGGTGACGGCGCGGACATGGTCGGCGATCCGACGCAGCGGACGTCCGTGAGGGCCCTCGAACTCGTACTTCACGCCGACGGCGTCGGCCGCCGCGAGGCACAAAGGCCGCAGGATGTCGATCTCGAAATTGCTCGGCACCCCCTGCAGGACCGAAGCCGTGCGCTCCAGGCCCATGCCGGTGTCGATATTTTTCTTGGGCAGGGGCCGCAGATTGTTGGGGGGCGGGCCGACGCGATTAAATTGCGTGAAAACGAGGTTCCAGATCTCAACCGATTTCGTGCTGCCCGGGGTCTGGTAATAGATCTCGCTGCACGGGCCGCACACGCCGTCTGGACCCTGCGAGGGGGCCGCGGCGGGCCAGAAATTCTCGTGCTCGTCCTCGCGGCGAACCCGCGAGTGAGGCAGACCGATCTCCTTGGTCCAGATGCCGAAGGCTTCGTCGTCGTCCAAATACACCGTTGCCGACAGGCGTTCCGGATCGAGGCCGAGCCATTTCTTGTCGGTCAGGTACTCCCAGGCCCAGTGGATGGCTTCGCGCTTGAAGTAATCGCCGAACGAGAAATTTCCCAACATCTCGAAGAAGGTGTGGTGATAGGCGGTCACGCCCACGTTCGTGATGTCCCCCGTGCGCAGGCATTTCTGGCAGGTGGTTGCTCGCGTGAACTCGAGCTTGCCGATCCCCAGGAACTGGGCCTTGAACTGGTTCATGCCGGCCGGCGTGAAAAGCACTGTCGGGTCGTCGCGCGGAACGAGCACGTCGCTGGGTTTGCGAACGCATCCCTTCGAGGCAAAGAAACTCAAATAGCTTTCACGCAGCTCGTCGGTCTTCATCGGCCTTCCTCTGTCTCCTCTTTTCTTGCGCCCGACTCCGTAGGGCACACCCGTCCTGTTTCGACGCCGCAAGGATCGCTCGAGTTCGCGTGCCATCCTGCTGTGCAAGGCGAACGCAGGCAGGCCGCCCGTCACACAGAGTTGCGACCGGCGGCCTTTGCCGGTTCACGATTTGTGGACGGTCACCTTCCGATGGTCGACCAGCTCGAGTATGACTGGTCCGTCGGCTCCGCGGATGGCGTCCTGAAACTCGCCCGGCGTGCGGACCGGAACACCGTTCACGCTGACAATGAAGTCTCCCTCCGCCAGACCGGCAGACTGGGCCGGGCTGCGCGCCCCGACCGACGCGACCACAACGGCATCGCGGAATTGAGGGGGCCATCCCAAGTACTTGTAGCGCCCCGTCGGATAATCGACGATCAACCCGCGCCAGGGAGGATAGCGGCGCGACGTCGCGATGATCGCGTCGTCCTCCATGACGGGCCATTTTCCGAGTTTGGCTGCGAGAGTCAACTCGGCCGATTCGCTCGGCCGCCAGACGCGCAGCCGCACGGTCGCCTCGGGCCCGTACAGGGCCACGAACCGCATGAGATCGAACTGATCCAACAGCGGATGCCCCTCGATCTCGAGGATCATGTCCTCTTGTCGCAATTGGGCGATCGCCGCCGGCGAGTTGGGGAGAATCGTCTTCACTTCGACGGCTGAGGCCTGCTTGAGGTTCACTCCGTAACGCCGATGCAGCTGGTCCGGCAAAATCGTTTTGAGCGTCAGGCCCAGGAAACCGTATTCGACCTCGTATCCGTGGCATAACGTGTCGATCACGCGGCGCGTGAACTCGTCGATCGGGATGGCAAAACCGACCGACCGCTCATAGCCCTCCAGCGCCGCCAGCGACGTCGTGATACCGATCAGCTCGCCGCGCAGGTTGACGAGCGCTCCGCCGCTGGTCCCTAACTCCATGCGCGTATCGACCTGTAGAAGCGTGCCGAATTGATGGATGCTGGTGTCCGATTGTGGAAGCCCGAACTCGCGCACGCGGGTCGGGGCCGGTCGGCGCGAGACGTTGCTGATCATCCCCCAGCTTGCCGTGGGCGAGCCGTCACGGGCGATCGCATACGGGTTGCCCAGACCCAGCACCAATTGGCCCTTTTCCAGAGGGACTGTCTCGGAGCGGAGCGAGACGGGTTTTTGGTCCGCCGGCTTCAGGCCCAGTGCCGTATAGTCGATGGAGAGTACGGCCAGGTCGCTGCGCGGGTCGCCCGCCAGAATTTGCGCGTAGTAACCGCGGCGATCGCCGAAGCGGACGTAGATTTGGCTCTCGCCGGCTTTGGCGCTGGGACCACCGTGAACGACGTGATAGTTCGTCAGGATATAGCGCTGGCCACCTCCGCCGGGCGGGACGATGATGACGCCGGCCCCGAATTCGTTGGGGACGAAGTCGGGATTTTCGGGGCGGTCGGCATCGAGGCGGCTTTCCGGATCGTCAAACGGGCTGAATCGGTTCACGCCGGTGCTGGGACGCACGCGGGCGATGCTCACGATCGATGGCTCAACGCGGCGAATCACGTCGACGAACACGCGCTCGAGCGAAGCCGCGGCAGCGAGACCTTGCGCATCATCCGCGCGTGCGAATTGCGGCAAAAATCCAGCCAGGCCGATTGCGAGCAGCGCAAGCGAGATCCGAGCCGTCAAAGGCAATCGGACGGTCGTGCTGGGCTGAATCGCTGAACCGGTGGTCATCCCGTAATGGTAGCGGGCGGGGACGCAACACCCAAGGCGCGGCAGCCGACAAGCCAGAGCACGACCGATCGAGGCGGCATTCGTTGCTTTCGGTTACTCCTGCGGCTGGCCGTTGGATTCCTGAGGCGGACGGAAGGCGTGGCCGCGGGTCTCCAGGACCTTTTGCTTGATCTTGGCCAGCATGTCGGGATTTTCCTCCAGGTAGGCGCGAGCCTTCTCGCGTCCCTGGCCCAAGCGCACATCGCCGAAGCTCAGCCAGGTGCCGCTGCGGTCAATCACGTGATCTTCGACGGCCAGATCGATCACGTCTCCCTCGAGACTGATGCCCCGATGGCCAAGCATGTCGAACTCTGCGCTGCGGAACGGGGGAGCGACTTTGTTTTTGACGATCTTGGCCTTGATGCGGATGCCGATCGTGTTTTCCCCTTCCTTGAGAGTGCTGATGCGGCGGACGTCGACGCGGCACGAGCAATAAAACTTCAGGGCCCGGCCGCCGGGGGTCGTCTCGGGGCTGCCGAACATCACGCCGATCTTCTCCCGGATCTGGTTGACGAAGATCAGCACGGACTTGGACCGCGAGACCCCGCCGGTGAGCTTCCGCAGCGCCTGGCTCATCAAGCGCGCATGCAGGCCCATATGGGAATCGCCCATTTCGCCTTCGAGTTCGGCGCGCGGCACGAGCGCGGCCACCGAGTCGACCACGAGCACATCGATCGCGCCGGAGCGCACCAGCGTGTCGGCGATCTCGAGCGCCTGCTCACCGGCATCGGGCTGCGAGATCAAGAGGTCGTCGAGCTTGACGCCCAGCTTCTTGGCATAGGCCGGATCGAGCGCATGCTCGGCATCGACGAAGGCGCAGGTGCCGCCCTTCTTCTGGGCTTCGGCGATCACCTGGAGCGCGAG